>JBIIFW010000060.1:0-10378 GCA_044236985.1 Bradymonadia bacterium
CAGCGTCGTGCGCATCACCGACTGCTCCACGCTGAGTGGATTGCTGAGCATCACATATGCGCTCTCGCCGGTCACGGCCGTCAGCTTCGCGGGCTCGCCAAAGCCCCAGTTCACCGCTTCGCTCCAGCCGAGCCGGACCGAGGTGTCGCGAACAGCCTCCACCAATGCGAGCTGCGCGCGGGTCTGAATGGGCTGTTCTGCCTGCGCGACGGGCGCGCCTTCGCGACGCACGGGCTCCTCGCCCGGGCGCCCCTCAGGCAGGGTGGCCGGAAGGGCATCGAAGCCAACGAGCCTGCCAATCTCTTCGACGAGATCGATGGGGCGCTCCACGTCGCTCCGGCGCGGTGGCACGGTGACCTGCCAGACGGCGCCGCGCTCCTCCCAAGAGAAGCCAAGCGAGCCGAAGATAGACCGCACCTTGTCCGCCGAGACCTCCATGCCGAGCACCCGCGCCGTCATAGCGATGGGGTAGTCGATGACCTGCGGCGCGATGGCACGGGCGATGAGGTCAATGGGCTCTGGAGCGATCACCGGGGTGGCGCCGCAGGCCTGCTGCGTAGTCGCAAGCAGCGCGATGGTCCGCTCGACAACGCTGGGAATCCCGTGCGGATCGACGCCGCGTTCGAAGCGGTAGGAGGCCTCAGAGCGCATCTTGAGCCGCTTCGCAGTGCGGCGAACACGCATGCGATCGAAGTGCGCCACCTCGATGAGCACCGAGGTGGTCCCATCGGATATCTCCGTGTTGGCGCCGCCCATCACGCCCGCGAGGGCAATCGGCCGCGCGGCATCGCAGATGACCAAGTCGTCCTCCACCAGCTGCCGCGCGCTGCCGTCGAGCGTCTCAAGCAGTTCACCCGCCCGTGCCGCCCGCACCACCACCTTGCTGCCCTGAAGCTCGGCAAGGTCGAAGGCGTGGAGCGGCTGCCCCTGCTCAAAGAGGATGTAGTTGGTGAGGTCGACCAGGTTGCTCACCGGTCGCTGGCCCACAGCCTGCAACCGCCGCTGCATCCAGAGCGGCGATGGCGCCACCTTCACCCCGTGCGCCACGATGGCGGCGTATCGGCTACAACCTTCGGCATCGGCAACCTCCACCGTCGCAAACGACGAAGTCGCTGCACCCGTCACGGCCAGCACCGGCTCGGCGGCGGGGATACGCAGGCCCCGACCCATGCAGGCCGAGATCTCCTTTGCGAGCCCCACGATGCTCAGACAGTCGGCCCGGTTCGGCGTCACGGAGAGTTCAAAAACGAGATCGTCGAGCCCCACGGCAGCAGCGAAGGCCGACCCGATGACGAGCCTGTCGTCGAGCAGCATCAGCCCTCCATGCTCATCGCCGAGCCCGAGCTCCTTGGCGGAACAGAGCATGCCATGCGACGCGACGCCGCGGATGGTTGCAGGCTGCACCTCGAGGCCGTTCGGGATGCGTGCGCCGGGCAGCGCAAGCGGGACAAAGCAGCCAGCCGCAGCATTCGGCGCGCCACAGACAACCTGCCGCAGCGTGCCGCTACCGTCGTCTACCTGGCAGACCTGGAGTTTGTCGGCGCCGGGGTGCGGTGCGGCCTCCACAATGCGGGCGACAACAACCAGCTCAAGCCCCTGATCGAGGCGCTCGACGCCCTCTACTTCGATGCCTGCAGTCGTCAGCGACCGCGAGACCTCTCCGGCCGTCAAACCGGTCAAATCCACCCACTCAGCTAGCCAGTTCCACGAAGCGCGCATGGCTCTCCTCTCCTGCGGTTTTGAGCACCGCGCTAAGCAAACTGCGAAAGGAAGCGATGGTCGTTCTCGTAGAAGTGACGAATGTCGTCCACGCCGTAGAACAACATCGCCACCCGCTCTACGCCAATCCCGAAGGCGAAACCGCCGAACACCTCCGCATCCAGACCGACGGAGGCGAGCACGGCCGGATCCACCATGCCGGCGCCCAGAATCTCAATCCACCCGGAGTGCTTGCAGACGCGGCAGCCGCTTCCTCCGCAGAACACACACTGCACGTCGACCTCGACACTTGGCTCTGTGAACGGGAAGAAGCTCGGCCGGAGCCGAATCTCCAGCTCCTTTTCGAAGAGCCCGCGGGTGAAGCGGAGCAGGGTCCCCTTGAGGTCAGCCATCGTGACAGCGCGGTCGATGACCAGCCCCTCCACCTGACGGAAGTTGGGGCTGTGGGTCATGTCGAGGGTGTCGCACCGGTAGACCGCGCCAGGAGCAGCGATGCGGATGGGCGGCTCGTTGGCCAGCATCGTCCGAATCTGCACGGGCGAGGTATGGGTCCGGAGGAGCCTGCCGTCCGTGGTCAGGAAGGTGTCCTGCATGTCGCGGGCAGGATGGTCAGGCGGAAAGTTGAGCGCCGTGAAGTTGTGAAAGTCGGTCTCGACCTCGGGCCCGAGTGCGACCTCAAACCCCATCTCGGCGAAGACGGCGAGCATCTTGCGCTCGACGAGTCGGAGCGGGTGAACCGCGCCGGCCTCGGCGCGACGACCAGGCAGCGTCAGGTCCACGAACGGGCCTGCGAGGTCGCGGCTGCGCGCTTCGCCGCGTAGGCGGACCAGGTTCTGCTGCAGCAGCGTCTCAACCTGGTCCTTGGCGGCGTTGACAGCCTGACCGAAGCCGGGTCGCTCAGCGGGCGGAATCTCGCGCATGCGTGCCATGAGCGCCGCGACGGAGCCGGTCTTGCCGAGGAAGCGAGCCTTGGCATGGAGCAGCACCTCTTCGGAGGGTGCAGCGGCAAAAATGGAATCCGCCTCTTCGATGACCGACTGGAGCATCTCGGAGGCGGAGAGTGTAGGAGCATTCATGGTAGCGCCGCTGGTTTCGACCGCCGGAGAGGCGGCAGCCTGATTTGCATCGGAGGCGGCTACCGCTTCAACGCGGAGGCTGTGGCAGCACGCCGGGGGACTTAGGCAGCGACCGACTTGACCAAGGCGGTGAATGCCTCGGGGTCTTGGAGCGCGATGGCGGCAAGAACCTTGCGATCGAGCTCAACACCGGCAACCTTCAGCGCGTGGATGAGGCGGCTGTAGGAGATGCCGTTCGCGCGGGCTGCTGCGTTGATGCGGATGATCCAGAGGCCGCGGATTTCACGCTTCTTGTTGCGCCGGTCGCGGTAGGCGTACTGGAGCGACTTGAAGAGAGAGTTCTTAGCAACCCGGAAGATTGTGCCGCGACGACCACGGAAACCCGAGGTCTGCTCCAGCACTTTGTTACGACGACGGCGGGCTCGGAAGCCTCTTTTAACGCGCATGTCTGAACCTAAGTGGAAATGACGGAAAGAATCGAAGAGAGAAAACTAGCGGGCGCCGTAGGGCAGCATCTTGCGAACGTGACCCGCGTCGCAGTCACCGAGCACGCCGTTCTGCGCCAGACGCCTCTTCCGCTTCGATGACTTCTTCGTCAGAATGTGACGCGCACCAGCTTTGGCACGCTTCACAAGGCCGCTCGCCGTGAACGAGAAGCGACGGGCCGCCGCGCGATTGGATTTCATCTTGGGCATGGGTTCACTCGAACTGGGGGGAGGGATGCTCCCAATCACACAACTACAATCACTGACAGACGAACCTGCCAAGTAGGCGCTGGCGGGATTGAACCGCCGACCCCCTCCGTGTCAGGGAGGTGCTCTCCCACTGAGCTAAGCGCCTGGAAGATCTCTTGGGGTGCCAAGGGGAGCGGCCCTATACGGGATGACTCCCGCACCGTCAAGCAGGTTTTGGCAGTCCACGATCACCGCCGAGGCGACGACGCCGGACACAGACACCCCGTTACACCGATTCTCCTTGATTTTGCGCCCCGCTGCGGCTTGGACTACGGCCCTGTTTCCCACCTACACGGCCACCGGAGCGTTACTGATGACGACCCCTACCCTTCGCACATTCGCCCTCCTCTCTTTGCTCGGGGCGTCTGTCGCGTGCACGGGCGATTCCGTCGACACGGGGACCGTTGCTGACGCTGGCGCTGACACCTCCGGCTCGGGACAGACTGACACCGGCGCAGACACCTCCGGCTCCGGCCAGGCAGACACCTCGGAGCCCGATGGCTACGACATCGCCCGCATCTACTTCGAGTGCGATGCGACCTCTGTTTGCCCGCCAGACCCAACCACCGGCGCAGAGCAACGCTGCATCAACAACGTCTGCCTCATCTCCGCGGCCGACCCTGCTGCCCTGGCCGACGATGTTGAGTTCCAGCCCCTCACCGACCTGCCCAACGTCGACTGCTACGGCGACGATACCAGCTTCTTCGCCCCCGGCGCCGGCGATGCCACTGCGAAGCTCCGCGGCAACGTGAAGCGGTTCGGCTCGGGCCCTCAGCCCATCAACCTCTGCGTCTCCCACTACAACGAGACGCTGCTCCTCCCCTTCCTCTACTTCTCGGAGTGCCGGGGCCTTGAGGCCGACGATGAAGAGGCCTTCATCGCCTGCTTCCAGCTCGACGCCTGCCGCTGCGACAATGCCTTTGGCGCCTCGCCGCCCAGCGAAGCAACCGAGATGGTCGCAGCCGCCGAGGCCGCGTTGACGAAGGCCGGCGCCGCCGACACCATCATCGACTCGCTCGAGAAGTGCTACGCCTTCGTCGGAAACTGCACGCAGATCACCGACTCAGCCATCAAGGCAGCCTGCGAACAGCGCCTCGTCGACAATGCGCTGGCCGACGCCCCTTCAACCCTCATCTACTCCCACACCATCTCCACCGCCGACCCCGTCAACCCGGTGAACGACGAAGAGGCCTACTACGAGACCACCGTCGAACTCCCCACCAACACCCGCATGGCCATCAAGGTCTCGGGCCGCGAGTCTCGCTGGCGGGACACATGGGAGTACGGCCTCTTCACGCCGGCCGATCTCAAGGACGCTGATGGCTTCGTCCGCGTTGGCGCCAACGCCGTGAGCGACGGAGCCTGGCGTACCATCCCGCCGGCAGTCGGCCTCGCCGGTGGCATCGACGATACCCACGGCGCCATCGCCGGAACCATCCGCGACTGCGGCGACCCCAACCGCGCCCTCCCCGCGCCGCAGCGAATCGTTAACGCCACCGTCGGTATCTCCTTCGATGGAGACTCGAAGCTCTCCTATTTCAACGGCAACCCCAACGACACGCTCCCGCTACCGGGCCGTGCCGCCACCAACTCCGATGGCACCTACGCCGCCATCGACCTCCCCTCCGGCCCCAACCGCGTCAGCCCCATCATCTGCCGCCCTGGGACCACCTGCTCTTCCGACGCTGACTTCGTCAACGCAGGCACGCGCAACCTCTTCCAGACACCGAAGAGTATCGTCATTACCTCCTTCAAGCCCGTTCGCTAACCGCGACAGGCTCCCTCGGGGCGCCCAGCCGGGCTGCCCCTCCATCCCAACGGGATACCGCTCAGCATGTCAGAAACCACCTTCCGCGACCTCGGCCTCTCCGAGGCTACGCTTCTTGCCATCCAAGAGATCGGATTCACCACACCCACCCCGATTCAGATCGGGGCCATCCCCGTCCTCGTCGCCGGCAAAGACGCGATCCTGCGCGCCCAGACCGGCACAGGAAAGACGGCCGCCTTCGGCATCCCGATGATCGAGCAGATCGAGCCGCCCGTTGACGGCGTGCTCGGCCTCGTCCTTGCCCCCACCCGAGAACTGGCCCAGCAGGTCGCTCGCCAGATCGACCTGCTCGGCTCCCGCCGCGGAATCAAGACAGCCGCGGTCTACGGCGGCTCCTCCTTTGAAGAGCAGCTCGCCCTCGTCGCCGACGCAAACATCGTCATCGCGACGCCCGGACGGCTCCTCGACGTCGTCAAGCGTAAGCGGCTCAGCCTCGCCAAGGTGCGTTTCTTTGGCCTCGACGAGGCCGACGAGATGCTCTCCCTCGGCTTCGAGAAGGATGTGCGCGAAATCGCCCGCATGCTGCCCAAGAACCGGCAGACCTTCCTCTGCAGCGCGACCATCGCCGAGGATGTCAAGCGGCTCTCTGCCGACCTGCTCAACAACCCCGAAGAGGTCGACTGCTCCTCCGACGAGGTCGGTGCCCGCAGCGTCAAGCATGTCGCCTTCAGCACCCCCATGGGGACCAAGCTCGAGGCCTTCTTCCGTGTCCTCGCGACAGAGAGCATCGACGGCGCCATCGTCTTTGCCAACACCCGCGCAGCCACCTTCCGCATCCACGAGGCACTCCTCGCCGAGGGCTTCAACGCGGGCGTCCTCAACGGCGACCTCTCGCAGGACGAGCGTGAGCGGGCCCTGGCGCGGATGCGTGGCGACGCCATCCAGTTCCTCGTCGCCACGGATGTTGCTGCGCGCGGCATCGACATCTCAGGCCTCCCGGCCGTCATCAACTACGACCTGCCCGAGTCGGCGGAGGTCTACATCCACCGCACCGGCCGCACAGGTCGCGCAGGCCAGTTCGGTGTAGCCTACTCGCTGCTCACCGCTGCCGATGTGACCTGCCACCAGGCGCTCAGGAAGTTCTTCGGCATCCCCATGGAGATCCGCAGCCTGCCCTCCTCGACCACGGTCGCAGAGGCCCGCGCCGACCGCGCCATCGGGCAGCTCGTTCACCACATCGATGCATCGGAAGAGCTTATCTACGGCGACTTCCTCCCGCTCGCGCGCCGCATCCTCGCCCGCGAAGATGGCGGTCGTACGATTGCCAAGTTCCTCGCCTTCGCAGCCCACATCGACACCGCGCAGCATGCTGCCGCCGGATTCGAAGCTCCGGCACCGACGGAGGCCGCTGCTCCTGCGCCTGCTCCCGCTCCTGCTGCCGCCGAGGCGCAGCCCCCGCGCCCGCCCCGCGAGCAGCGAGAGCCCCGCGGTGAGAGGCCGCCCCGCCGCGAGGAGCGCCCGGCACAGCCCGCACCGCAGCAGCCTGCGCCCGCACCGCAGCAGCCCGTCGCAAAGACCGAAGATGCACAGGATGCTGAAGACCGTCGGCCAGACGACGCACCCGCTGCCGGCTCGACCGGCGGGGACGCAACCGCTGAGGCCGTCTTCCAGTGGCTCTCCAATGTGCACAAATCGCGCCGGCGTGGCCGCTGGCGGATGGATGAGTCCATCGCCCAGACCTTCCAGATTGAGGTTGAGCGCGCCGTAGAGCTCGCTGAGTCGCACTCAGGAATCGAGAAGTCGCACGGCCCGCGCCGCATGTACCGCGCCCTCGTTCAGGGCGACGGCGCACCGCGCGCTGTGGAGGCGTCGCAGCCCCCGCAGCAGCCGGCTCGGCCGCCCCAGCAGCCCTCCAAGCCGGCCGACCGTGGCCCCCGCCCAGAGCGCACGCAAGAGCGCAACCAAGAGCCTCGTCCGCCGAAGGCAGCAGCTCCCGCTCCAGCGCCGCAGGCCGACCGCGCGCCGCGCCCTGATGCCCGTCCGGAGCGCAAGCCCAGGCCCGACCGGGATCGCCGCGACCGCGGTGGCCGCGCCGGCCGCGGCAACACCGCCCCTGCGCTCCCCATGCCCGAGCCTGAGCCCATCAAGTTGGTCACCCTCCGCGTCAACATGGGGCTCGACCAGTTCGCCTCCCCAGACATCCTGGCCGCCAAGCTCGCGGTCCTGACTGGCTTCGATGCAGAGGACTTCGACGGCGTCACGCTCGCTCCTACAGCTGCCACGCTGCGGGTGCGCGCCGACCTCGCCAAGGATGTCGTCGCAGCGGTACAGAACGAAGAGGTCGGCGGCCGGCCGTTTGCCGTCACGCTCGCCCCGCGCGGAGGCAAGAAGTAGCATGCGGACCTCTGCTCGGCTCCTCTTCGGCCTCGCGCTTGTCGCCGCTGCAGGCTGCCAGCAGCAGGCCCCTGCCAGCAAGCTCGACACCCGACCTCCGGCGAAGGTGAACCTGCCTCCTGTGCCACCACCGGAGGCCTTCGACCTTGTCGAGAAGAACACCACCGGCGACTGGACAGCCGCGGGCCTCCGCAAGCACCGGACCGAGCTCTTCGGACAGCCGGTGGTCGTGGAGGGCCGCGTGGTCGAGGCCTATCGCTGCGGCGCCAATGAGGGTTGCCTGCCCCCCCACTTCTCCCTTGCGGATCTCAATCGGCCCGACCTCACCCTCCTCGTGACGGGATTTGAGCGCCAAGCGGAGGCCTCCCTCAAGGAGGGCGCCGTGGTAACCGTGACCGGCACGATGCAGAAGGCCGTTGAAGGCTTCACCCTCTCCGAAGAGGGCGTCATTGCCGACGCCTCCTTCAAGGCCGCCAGCAAGTAGCCTCTCGGCTACTACCCGCTTCTACGACGGGCCTGGATCCAGATAGAACGGTCGCGGCTGCCGAGGTAGGCGCCGCGCTGATGAATCGAGCCTGCAACCTCGACAACGTCGAACCCGGCGAGAGACAACAGCACCCGGAGCTCGTGGAGCGCATAGAGCCGAAGCGAGTAGGAGAACTCTACTGCCTTCTGCCCGTGCGGCGCGACGCTGCGCTTTACGCGCAACCGGCTCGTCTCCGGCTGGAACGAGACATCGTCTAGAATGACCGCCACCGCCGTCTCCAGCCACTTACGCGCCGGCATCTCATCGAGGACGAAGTCCCGGTTCAGAACCTCCACCACGAGCCTGCCGCCAGCCACCAGACTGGCCGACAGCCGCCGAAGAATCTCGACCGTCTCGCCGTCCTCATGCAGTCCGAGCGTGCTGTCGAGCAACACGGCGGCATCAAACTCCCGCGTGAAGGCGAGGGTGCGGAGGTCGCCATGCAAGAAGGTTAACGCAGAGGCCCCCTTCCCGCGGGCACGCGCCACCTCCAACAGCTCTTCCGACTGCTCCACGCCCGTCGTCAAATAGCCGCGGCGGGCAAACTCGATTGCATGGCGACCGGCGCCACACCCCGCATCCAGGACCCGTGCGCCGGGAGCAAGCCCGCAGATCTTCGCCACAAACTCTGCCTCGCGCCCACTGCGACGCGCGCTCGGCTGCGGCAGATGGTCGTGCCAGAAGCGGCCGAATGTACGATGCTCCTCCGTGCGTGCAGCAACGGCTGGTCGGCCGCTGAGAGCGTCGAGCACCATGTTCGCAAGCGGGTCACGCGCCACCGCATCCACGGGCACCGCCGCCTTGGCTACTGCCGGCGCCACAACAGCCGCCGCCACGGGCAGAGGCTGCGACTCGACACGCTCCTCCGCGACTTCAAGCTCTTCGGCGTCATCCTCGATGAGTTCTTCATCGAGGAGCGCCTCCATCTCGTCCGCGTGCAGCACACGGAGAAGGCGCCGCGGAGGGTCGACAAACAGTGCGTCGAGCCATGCAAACGGCTCTGCCACGCCGGACAAGCCATGGCCAGTGAGCCGGGTTAACCCAACGATGGGCTCCATCTGACGCTGCTGGTTCGACTCGTCCATCTTCTTCACGCCCATCGGGTCAACAGTGCCGGCTGCGATGCTTAGGCGCCGGCGCGCACACGAAAGAGCGGCTCGCCGAGCCTCACCTTGTTGCCAACAACGGCTCCAGGCGCCGGCACCCAGCGCTGCTCTGCATCCTCGAACATCATGACGACGGTGGAGCCGATGTGAAAGGTCCCGAACTCGTCGTTGGCAGCAAGCGCGATCGGCGCAGCGGGCTCGTGCCAGACAGCTCCCGCATCTGCAACCGGCGGCAGTGGCGGGGCGAGGCCGATGCCACCAACGACCGTTGCTGCAACCATCACCATCGCGGCACGCCGGCCGTCAGCCATGGTAAACTGCGCAGACAGCCGCTCGTTGACCTCGAAGAGGCGGTCAACCTGCCCTACCGAGAGTGCGTTCACGGGCCAGAGCTCACCGCCCATCCTGCGGAGTTCGGTTACCTGACCTGCTACCGGCATGTGGACGCGGTGGTAGTCCGCTGGGCTCAGGTAGATCGTGACGAACCATGCGTCGTTAGCCCAGGAGACAGGTATCTCTGTTCCGAGGAGACCTTGCGGCCCGAATTCCATGCCTTTGGCCTGAATCAGCTTGCCGTCGCGGACCCTGCCCAGCTGGTCGAGCCTACCGTCGCAGGGCATTCCGGCGCCCTGCTCCGACGCTGCCCACGGGCGGAGACCCGGCTTGAGTCTCCGCGTGAAGAAGCGGTCGAAGGACTCATAGGAGGCGATCGGAAGCTCAGCCTCGTCAAGATTGGCGCCAACGGCAGACGCGAAGGCCCCATAGAGTGTCTCGCGCGCAGCCGGAGCCACGCTCATCGCCGCAAGGCGGCCGAGCAGGCGGGTGAGCTGCCTACGGGGGAGCAGGCGAATGGCTTGAAAAAGGACGGCATCCATCAAAGAGACTCCTGCGCTAAGCGGGCAGCTGATCGAGCGCTGCAAGGGACTCCGCATGCTCCGGGTCGAGAGCGAGGGCGCGAGAGAACATCTCCCGCGCACGACGGGGATCGCCCACCTCGTTGCGCAGATGGCCGAGGAGGCAGAAGAGTTCAACCTTCACCGCGGGGTCTTGAATGG
>JBIIFW010000001.1:0-32858 GCA_044236985.1 Bradymonadia bacterium
CGGCCGTGCTTCACTGCGCCTGTGCCGTTGCTTCGACCTTCGATGCAGGCAGAGCTGCCGATGCGGCCTTCATGGCGGTCAACGCGGATGGAACGGCCAATCTCGCGGACGAGGTGATGAAGGTTCCTGGGCTGCGCTTTGTGCAGGTCTCGAGCACGGCGGCGATGGGTGCACCGCAGACTGCGGTGGTGGGGCCAGACAGCCCCTGCCAGCCGAAGACGCCTTATCAGCGGTCGAAGCGGACGGCAGAGCTGCTGCTGCTCGAGCGGGCGGAGCGGGGGCTCAATGTGGTCATCGTCCGCACCTGCGTTATCGCCGGTCCGGGCAAAGAGCGGAGCGAGCTGCTCAAGATGTTCAAGCTGGTGAAGGCTGGCCTCTTTCCCTTCCTGGGCAACAACCTCGACATCCAGAAGCCGCTCATCGACGTTGACGATGTGGTGCAGGCGCTGCTTCTGGCGACCGAGCGTGGCACGGGCGGCGGTATCTATCTGGTGACTTCAGGCGCCCGCCACACCATGCGTGAGATTCTGGAGGTGGCGCAGTCGCTGACAGGTGGACCTCGCACCCACGTCGCCATCCCTGTGGCTGCTGCCCGTCTCGCGGCGCGCGCCTTCGCGCAGGCCGGCAGGTTCCTGCCAGACTGGAATGTGCCCATCACCGATGAGCGCATCGATCTGTTTCTGGCAGACCGCCAGATCGACATTTCGCGCGCGGAGCGCGAACTCGGCTATGCGCCGAAACACCAGAGCGTCGAAGAGATGCTGGGTGCCACCTACCGGTACTATCGGCAGCGAGGGATGATATGAGCCAGACGAAGCATGAAGGCGCTGTGCGACAGCGCGAGACGGAGCCGCTTGGCATCACCTACGACCGGCTCCGGCTGGACGCGCTGCTCACGCGGCTGGTGCGGGAGCGGGGGATCAAGACGGCGTTGGAGCTTCCGGCCGACGGGGCGAAGGCGATGCCCAGCATTTACAGTTTGGCGCTTGCCCGGGCTGGGGTCCATGTGACGCTCTATCGCCCGGAGGAGCAGGGGCTCGAGGTCTGGCGCCGGCTCGGGCTTATCGACAAGGTAACGGCCGTCTACGAAGGGACGCCGGCTGCAACGGGGTTGCCGGATCGGTCGTTCGATCTGGTCTGGAACTTCGTCTCGGTGGGTTTCCGCCCCGACTTTGGCGACATCATCGGCGAGATGGCCCGGCTGTCGAACCGGCATGTGCTGACGGTGCACTGCAACGGCTTCAACTGGGGCTATCCGTGGCACAAGCTGCTGCACGCGGCCTTCCGGCTGCCCTGGACGCATGGTGAGACAGCCTACTTCTTCCCGAACCGGGTCCGCGACGTCTACCGCGGTCGCGGCCTGAACCCCGCAGAGTTCGGCCACCTCGACATGCCATGGTGGCCCGACCCGCCCGGTTTCCGCGACGTGCGTCTGCACCTTTCGGGCGGCGACCGGGTGGAAGACCTCGAGTGGACCGCGCCGATTGAGGCCATCTACGCGGGCGGCGAGGTACCGAAGCTGGTGCAGCGGCTCGCGAAGATCGAAGAGAGCGAGATCCCGACCCCTGTTCGGACCGTCTTCAGCCATCTCTTCTATCAGCTCGGTGAGAGGACCAGCGCGTGAAAGTAGTCGTCGAGAGGTCGGGGGCAGCCCGGGCGGACGACGAGGCTGACGAAGAGGTTGCCCCGCGGGAGAATCCGTTCGAGCCGCACGCGGTCTGGTACTGGCCTGTGGCTCTGCTTCTCTGCCTGCTCGCGCTGGCTGTCATCTGGGTGCCCGCCTTTGTGCCAGGCCAGGACACGCCGGTGCACGCCTTCTTTGCGCGGGTGCTGCGTGAGCGGGGGCTGTTCGCGGGGATGCTGGAGGGGCGGTTCGCGCCGACCTCGCAGCTCTCGGTCTATCTGAGTGTGCCGTTCGCTTCGCTTGAGCCCGCGCTGGTGGGCAAGCTGACGCGGACAATCGCTGGGGGGCTGCTGCTGGCAGCGATGCTGCTCTGCGGGCGTGAGACGGGTGAGCGGCGGCCCATCGGATTTCTGCTGGCGCCGGCGCTGACCTGCGCCTTTCCGCAGGCGATGGGTTTCGACAACTTCGCGCTCGGAATGGCACTTGGTGTGCTGACGATCGCTGCGACGTTGCGGGCGCTCTCGGGGCGCAAGATTTGGTATCTACTTGGTTTGATGGTCGCGGGCATGCTGCTGGCGTTCGCCCATGCGGTGGCCTTCGGGTTGACCGCGGTGGTGGCAGGGATGCTGGCGCTGCTTCTCGCTACCGACCGGATGAGCACTCGGTTCGCACGGGTCGGCCTGACATTGATCGGGTTTCTTCCTGGGGGGCTCTACGCCATCGGGGCCACGCTATTGGTGACGGCGACGCAGGCGTCGAATGGCGTCTCGGAGGGGCTCGGCGTGCAGCGTCTGCCGCTGTTGGAGCAGGTGATGAACCTCTGGGAGGTATCGTTCGGTGGCTTCTCCGCGTTCGGCCTGCTGCCGGTCTTGGTGGCCTTCAGTGCGTTCCTGCTGCACCTTCGTGGGCGTTCGGAGGGCGGGCGCCGCACGCGTCTGTTTGTGGGCGTCACGACCGTGGCACTGCTCGGACTCTACTTCGCGGTGCCGTTTCACATTCCGGGTTGGGCCTACGCGCAGCCGCGTGTGCTGGCGGCGCTCTTCACGCTCCTGCTGCCCTTCGCGGCATGGGGTGGCAAGTGGCGCTTCTTTCTACCGGCCTACAGCGGGCTCATCGCGGTCTTCCTCGGCGCGAGTATCGTCGGCGCCACTGCGATGGGCGAAGAGGTGCGGGGGGAGGTTTCACGGATGGGGCGGACGGGTCCGGGGCTGGTGATGCCGGCTGTAGTCTCGGGCGGTCGCACATCTGCGAACAGCTATGTTTCACCGCTTCAGAACGCAGCCTACTATGCCCTGTGGGACGGCGGTGCGCTCCCGGAGATGTGGGTCAGCAACCCGGCGATTCACGCGGTGAATGGCGTTGCGGGTGTCGAGACTCCGCCCGCGCCGCCAGCCTACTTTGCGCGGTCGCTGGCCTGCGATGGGACGGTCACCTGTGAGGCTGCGCGGCGGCGGTTTGTGGACCGCATCGCGACGCAGGGCGTGGCGTTCGGACGGACGCTGTTGGTGGGTGCCGACGATGGCCTGCTGGCGCAATTCGGTGCGCGCGGATTCGTGCCGGTCGCACCGGCGCAGTTCACCGCTCATCCCGGTTCTGCACGGGTTCGATTCCGGATTCCTCCGGAGGCAGCGGCGCGGGCCGTTTCGATTCGGCTGGGCTACACAGGCTCGATTGGCTGGTTCGCCGGCATGACGCGCCCGGCTGGCCCGATTCCGGCCGATGGGATGGCCGAGGTCCGATTTGGCGGGCTGCCCGCGGGCGTCACGCAGCTGATGATAACGCTCGACGCGTCGGAGGAGGCTTCGGCGCAGTCGCTCTATCAGGTGGAGTGGGAACAGGGCGCGGGCCGCGAGCAGGTGGTGACGCTCGGGGTCGAACCCTAGTCGAGGGGTAGGTTGAGTCGGCGGGCCAGCTCGCGCACGGCAGGGTGGTCGGGCGCACGCTGACGGAGCCGGCCCCAGTAGGCGTCGCGCTGTTCGACGGCAGCGGAGCCAAGCGAGCTGTAGAAGAGGACGAGGAGGCTGTTGCTCTGGACGCCGTCGGGCGATGCTGCGTGCATGCGGAGGAGCTCATCTTCGATTGCCGCAAGCTGGCTGCGCTCACCGGCAGCGGCGCGGAGGGCCGCGCCAAGCGAGGCCACAGGGTCGGAGGGGCGGATGAACCGGAGCGCCTGCGCCTCGAGCGTCGGGTAGCGGCCGCGGCGGGCGTAGATCGTAGCCGGTTCGGACCAGAAGATGGGGACGAAGGCGGGGTCTCGGTCGAGGAAGCCGAAGGCCGGGCTAACACCGGGGTTGGCCGCAAGGACCCAGTCGCTCGAGAGACGCTGCTCGATGTCGCGGAAGGCGGCAGGGTCGTCTTCAGCGGTCACGCAGTCGAGGAAGAACTTGGGGTCGAAGACCATGTCGTTGCGACCATCGACCAATGTCTGCAGGCGCGGTGCGCCGGCCCAGATGAGGTAGCCGCCAAAGTGAAAGGCGTTGTGGACGCGGGGCCCAAGTTTGTGGGTCTGAGCGAAGGCGATGGCGGCTGCGGGCATCTGCGGCGACTCGCCCACACCAAGTTCGTGGGGCGCGGTCACTTGGATGAGTGCGGCGCCCATGGCCGTGGCGGCAGTCACCGCCGAGGCCGACCGCAACGCTGGCAGCCGGAAGGCATGACGCTCGGCGAACCAGACCAGAAGCAGGAGCGCGGCGGCGGCGAGATAGGGAAGCCAGCGTACCGACCCCGGCGCCTGGGCGAGGAAGAGGAGAAGGACTGCCGCTGGCCAGGCGATACCTGCGAAGGCTGTGTCGCCGGCTGCGAGCCTTCGGAGAGCGATGAGGGCCGCGACCAGTGCGGAGGCGGTGAGGAGGAGGAGCGTCGGAAAGTGCTGCCAGGCCTCGTGCAGCGAGATGGGCTGGAACTCGGAGACATGCTGGCGGTAGATTTCGGTGTTCATGACACCGAAGGTGGAGGTGAGTAGTTCCTTGCCTGCGGGGTGCATCAGGGCGGCAACGAGGGGCGCAAAGGTGAGCAGTGCCGCAGCGACGAGGCCGCGGCGATCGGGCGGTGGCCCGAAGAGCTGTCGCGCTCTGTTCCAGCGCGCGAGGAGTCGTGCGGTAACGAGGTAGAGGAGCAGGCCTACGAGGAGCGGCGCGATGGCGAGGCCACCGCGGTGGAGCTGGAGCCAGGTGACCACGAGCATCGCGGTGGCCCCGAACCAGGCGGCGAGTTCACGGCCTGGTGCGCGGCGCTGCGCGGCCGCGCGGGCCTGCTCGAGGAGGACCAGCGCAATCGGAAAGAGGGCAAGGGTGAAGAGGCGCGGCCGGGGTGTGGCGCTCATCGAAACCGCAGCAAGGTAGAGAGCGGCGAGCAGCACGGGCAGGAGGCCGCCACGGTGCGGGGCAAGCGAATGGAGCGCGGCGGGCAGCGGCAGGAAGAAGAGCGCCCCCAACAGCGCAATGGCTGCATATCCTGCAGCGGCGAAGGCGCCCCAGAGGAGGAGGTCGCCGCCGAGGTCTTTGATCCGCCACGGCTGTCCGAAATGGGAGAAGGAGAAGGGGTCGGTAGGGAGTGTGGAGCCGGTCGCTGCGGCGAGCCTTCCTGTTGCGAGATGCCAGAAGGCATCGGGGTCGCCTGTGACCCTCCAGGTCGTGGCGAGCCCCAGCAGGAGCCCTGCGACGAGCAACAGCCAGAGACCACCCGGCGGGGCAGTCCGAGGCGCTGGCTGAGGCGTGTTTCCGTCCATGTTTCCGGAGTCCGAGAGAGAGCTGACTGCTACCGAGTGGCTGCGGTGGTTCGCAAGCCAAATGCCGTGGCGCGGGTGGAGTTTGACTGCTGCCCCTGCTAGCCGAGCAGAGAGATCCTGTCTTCTGGAGGCGCCGGTGCAACGCGAGCAATTTGAGCTGCATGCTGAGCTGGAATCGCGCCACTGGTGGTTTGTGGGTCGCCAGCGCGTGTTGCGGGCCATCGTGGAGCGGCTCGGCAGCCCCGTCGCCGGAGCAGAGATGTTTGAGTTCGGCTGCGGCACCGGCGGGACGCTGGCTGCGGTCGGAGGCGGCTATCGGTGCGCGGGTGTCGACCCGGACGCGGCGGGGATTGCGGCGGCACAGCAGCGCTTTCCGCAGCATCAGTTTTCGGTCTGGCAGCCTGGTGAGCCCCTGCCGGCGGCGCTCGGCCGCGCTGAGGTCGTCTTGATGCTGGATGTGCTGGAGCACATTGAGCGCTCGAGAGAGGCACTGGCTGCGGTCCTCGAAGCCATGAAGCCGGGTGCCCACCTGCTCATCACGGTGCCTGCAGACATGAGCATCTGGAGCGCGCACGACGAGCACTTTGGCCACTATCGACGATACGACGAGGAGATGCTGCGCTGGGAGTGGAGCGGCCTGGCTGTGGAGGTTCGCCTGCTGAGCCACTTCAACGCGCTGCTCCATCCCGTGGTGTCGGCAGTGCGTCGCGTGAATCGGCTGCGGGGCCGGTCGTCGGGCGAAGCGGGGACCGATCTCTCCATGCCGCCTGATGCTGCAAATCGTCTCCTTACGCGGCTCTTTGCGCGGGAGCGGCGGGCGCTTGTTTCGGCGATCGACACGGGGCTTCCTGCCTATGCGCGCGGGGTGAGTCTGGTTGCGCTGCTTCGGAAGCTTCCTTGAGTCGGGCGATGCTCGAGGCGCTGACCCTCGTTGTGCCATGTTACAACGAGGCGAGTCGCTTCGATGCGGGGCGATTCGGCGAGGCACTCGGGCGCTTTCCGGGGCTGCAGCTCCTGCTGGTGAACGACGGCAGCAGCGACGCGACGGAGGCGGTCATTTCAGCCTTTGCCGCGACCTCGGCAGGGCGGGTCCGGACGCTGTCGCTGGCAGAGAACTGCGGGAAGGCCGAGGCGGTTCGGGTGGGGATGGGGGCCGCATTGGATGGCGGGGCTGGCTGGGTGGGGTTCTGGGATGCCGACCTCGCCACACCGCTCGCGGCGCTGGAGGAGTTTTCGGCGGCGGCCGCGCGCCACGGCGAGGCGCGGGCCTTGATTGGGTCGCGCGTACGGCTGCTGGGCAGGGAGATCGACCGCAATCCGGTTCGCCATGTGCTGGGTCGGATGTTCGCGACGGCGGCCTCTGTGACGCTCGATCTGCCTGTGTACGACACGCAGTGCGGTGCGAAGATTTTCCTGGCCGATGAGACGCTTCGGAGCGCGCTGCAGGAGCCCTTCGCGAGCCGTTGGATCTTCGATGTGGAGCTGCTCCAGCGCCTCGACAGGGCCTGGCTGCGTACGACCGGGCGGCGTGCGACAGCCTATCTTGTCGAGGTCCCCCTCCTGGCCTGGCAGGATGTGAAGGGGAGCAGCGTGCGCGGTCGTGACTTCTTGCGGGCCGGTGCGGAGCTTGCGGTTATCCGGAGTCGCCGGGCCCGCTAGGGAGTGCGACGGCTCGCCGGCTTGGGGCTGGCGGCTGGTGAGGGCGCCGCAGGCTGCGCGGCGGGCGCGGTGGCCCCACTACCCTCGGGGCGGGCGACCTCGACCTCCATGTCTGGGTGGTTCTTCTGCGCGAGTTCGGGGCGGAGGCGGAGTGCCTCTTGGGCAAGCGCGTTTGCAACCTGCGTGCGTCCCATCTTGCCCTCGACATAGGCGAGTCGAATCATCGCGACGGCGTCGGTAGGGTTGAAGAAGAGGACCCGCTCGAAGCGCTCTTTGGCCTTGGGCAGATTGCCGAGTCGCATGGCGATGATGCCAGATTGGAAGAGCGCGTAGTTGTTCTCGGCGTCTCGCGAGAGCGCCTGCTCCGCGTAGGTCTCCGCTTCGGCGTAACGGCCGAGACGGATGAGGGTGATGGCGGTATCGAGCGGGACCTGTGCGCCGAGGCGGGGCACGGTGCAGAGGTGTTTGAGGATGTCGACGACCTCCTCGCCTCGGCCCTGCTCGACGCGAATGAGAGCGAGGACGCGGAGCGCCTCGGGATGGTTGGGGAAGGGTTTGAGGATCTGGCGCAGGTGCTCCTCTGCGAGGTCGAACTTCTTGAGGAGCGCGTAGCTGTTGGCGAGGTTCATATGGGCGACGTAGAAGTTGTCTTCGCCAGGCTTGGCGAGGCTCAGCACCTGACCGAGCAGTCGAACGGCAGGCTCGATCTGGTTGCGGTTGCGGTACTCGAGGGCGAGTTGGAGCCGGGCGCGCTGCGAGGTGGGGAAGGCTTCAAGGACCCGGGCTGCGAAGACGACGGGGTCGGCGAACTCCTTGTTGCGTGCCTGGACGCGAGCGCCGTAGCCACCGGCGACGAGCGCTGCGATGGTCAGGGCGACAAGTGCGCGGCGGGGCGGTGCTGCAAAGGCCAGTTCGAGTCCTCGGGCGACGATGACTGCCAGCCCGATGAGCGGCAGATAGAGGTAGTGCTCCGCGAGGAGCTCGTGGTGCGGGATGATGTGGCTGACGGGCAGCATGGTCACCCCGAAGAAGAGGAGCCCGAAAGCGACGATCGGGGCGCGGGCGACGGCAAAGAGTCCGCCGAGCCAGACGAGGCTGACGAAGGCGAGGCCAAGGAGCGCGCGGGGGTCTGAGAAGCCGGCCGCGTTGGGGAAGGCGCTGTAGTCACCGACGAGCCGCGACGGGTAGACGATGAGTTCCACGTAGCGTCCGTAGGCAGCCATGACGGTAGCGACATGGGTGTGGAGGCTGTCGCCGCGGATGTTCTGGGAGATCTGGGTCACATGGCCGACCTTCACGGCCCAGAGGACGAAGATGATGCTGGCGCCGGTTACGATGACGATGGGGATGAAGAAGCGGTAGACGGCGCCGAAGATGGGTCGCCAGGGGCTGGGGAAGGTGGTGCCATCGCTGGCTGCAGCCATCATGGGGGTGAGCGCCACCATGAGTAGGAGGGTGGCTGGAACGGTCGCAGCCATCTCTTTGCTGAACATGCCGAGCAGAAAACAGCTCGCAGCGACGAGGCCGCCGAACCACTTCCGCAGGGTGCTCTGCGAGGGCTGCGGCGCTGCGAGCAGGGCTGCGACGTAGAAGAGGGTCACGAGCAGATCGCGGCGCCCAGACATGTAGGTGACGGTGTCGGTGTGGACGGGGTGAATGGCCCAGAGGACGGTGCCGATCGCGGCGGCGCGCGGGTCGCGGATGATGCGTCGGATGAGGTTGTAGACAAGGAAGGTGGTGATGCCGTGCAGGAGCAGGTTGGTGAGGTGGTAGCCGTAGATCTCTCGTCCCCAGATGCGGTAGTCGATGGCGAGGGACATGTAGCGGACGGGCCGGTAAGAGCAGGCGTTGATGGTCGGCAGCGTGAGGACCTCGCCCCAGCTGTCGACACGCCAGCAAGAGGTGTCGCGCCAGAAGATGAGGTCGTCGAAGGCAAGTCCGGCGTTGAGCGCTGACTGGAAGGTCAACACTGCGAGGAATGCTGCGAGGATGCCCGCCAGGAGCGGAATGCGAGAAGGCTGCATGGGACCGGCGCGGCGAGACGAGTGACGAGCCGACAGTGCGGCTGCGGTGCAGGGTATCGTAGCGGAATGGCGACGAAAGGGATAAGAGAAAGCGAAGGCTCGGCGTTGGCGAAAGCGCATCCGATTGCCCGTCGCCCTACCCGGGATCTGCTCTTGTACGCCTTCCGATTCGACATGGCCCGTCGCGCTCTGGCCTCTGCAGCGTGGGTGAGCTTCGACCTGTTCGACACACTGCTTCGGCGGTTGAAGGGGCCGGACGAGGTTGCCGCCGATGCAGCGTCGGGCTTCGCGGCGTTGGGACTGTCGCATTGGACGAGTGCCGATATCCTCAGCCACCGGCGAGCCTGGACGATTTCACGCGAGGCTGGCTACCCACACTCGGAGGCGGAGTGGAGCATCGCCGACTGGTACGAGGCGCTCGGAATCGCCATGGGCGTTGACGCTGCAACGGTGCGCGAGGCCGGCTGCCGCTGCGAACTGGAGGCTGAGATTGCCGCAACGGTGGTGCGTCCAACAGGACTGGCGCTGCTGCTCGAGGCGCGCCGGCTGGGCCGGCGCCACTTCGTCCTGAGCGACACCACGCTAACGGCAGGGCTGATCACCGCGCTGCTCGAAGCGCACGGCCTCTTCGGCCTTGAGATCGTGGCGTCCTCGGAGTGGCAGCGCTCGAAGCGGCGCGGGACCATCTTCGCGGAGGTGGAGGCGCGGCTGGGGCTCGACGGTTTGCGCGGGCTCCACATCGGCGACAACCTGAAATCGGACTTTGTGCGTCCGCTCCAGGCCGGCTGGCGTGCTGCGCACCTGCCCCTGACCGAGACCGAAGGAGAGCTGGACGCGGCGGCTCGGACGGTACTTCGCCACCTTAGCCCTGCGGCCGATGGGCGGCAGGAGCCTCTGGCAGGAGAGGCTGCCCACTTCGTGCTCGCGACGGCCGCGTGGGTCTGCCTGCAGGAGCGACTGCTCGCAGCCGAAGCAACGCTCTTTCTCGCGCGGGATGCAGAGCCGCTGCTGGCAGCCTGCGATGCGCTGCAGCCTGCAGTTGGGCAGCGCCACTACCTGCGGCTTTCGCGGCGGTCGGTTCTGCTCGCACATCCTGGCGATCTGCTCTTCCGTGTTACGCTGTCGGGCAAGATTGGGAAGCAGTCGTTGCGGGCCTTCGTTGCGGGTTTTGAGCTCCCCGATGGCGTTGCAGAGCGTTGGCTCAGGGAGCTTGGCAACGATGCCGATGCGCCGCTCAGCGAGGCGACCATCGCAGCATGGCAAGAGGTGCTCCGACGGAATGCGGCCGAGTACGATGCCATGAAGGAGGAGCAGCGTTTGCTGCTGGGCGACTACCTCCGAGCTGTTGTTGGAGTGCGTCGCAGGCTGCTGGTGGTTGACCTGGGCTGGGCAGGAACCATCCAGGACGCAATCGCTGCGGTGCTGCCAGCCTGCGAGGTGCACGGCTGCTATGCAGGTGTCACGCGTGGCGGTGAGCCCTCTTCTTCGCGGGCGTCGAAGCAGGGTCTCGTGTTCGATATCCCCGCGGGCAGAGGCGCTCCGCTGCTGGGGACAAGCGCAGGGGTGATGCGCCTGTGGGAGCTGCTCCTCCGCGAGCCAACCGGCTCGGTGCGGCGGCTGGTGCGAGACGAAGCCGGCGTGGTTTCGGCGGAGCTCGACAGGCCACCGCCGCTCACCGCCGCTGCACTCGAACTGGCACACGAGGCGCGGTCACGCCTTCTGGAAACGGCGCGCGTTGCCGGGCCTTCCTACGCGCAGCTGCTCGCGCTGCAGGATGATGTCTGCAGCCGGCTCCTCGAACGCATTGCCCGACGCGCCTGGGAGGGGTTGACGCTGCTGCCCGACGGCGCCTTCGCGCGGCGTATCCTTGATATCGAGATGGACGAAGGGGCGAGCCGTGGCGTGTTGACGACACTCGGCATTGGCGGGCTCCGCTCCGGCGTCAGTTGGTGGCCGGGGCTGGTGGTCGCCTCGCTCACCGGCCGCGGTGCAGGCCAGCCATGAAGATCGCGGTTCTCTCTCGGAGCGATGCCTCCGGCGGCGGCGCTGGCCGCGTTGCGGATGAGTTGTCGGCAGGCCTCCGCACAGCAGGCCACCGCGTGCTTCGCCTCTACCGCAAAGGCCAACCGGCGGCCGACCGCGACACGCTGGTCTTGCACGCGCTGCGCGGCGAACAGGCGTTGCGTCAGACGCTCGGCGTTGACCTTTCGTCGGCTCCGCTGCTGCTCGTGCTCGCCCGACACGGCATCGAGATGGTCCATTTTCACGACCATCACATGGCCTTTGGCCTCCGCACCGCACAGGCGATTGCGGGGCGGCTTCCGACCTGTTTCACCTTCCACGACTACACGGGTTTCACCGGCGGCTGCCTCTACCCGGGTGCCTGTTCGCGGTACGATCGAGGCTGCGGCTCCTGCCCGGAGACCGGGCGCGGCGCGCAGCCCGCAAGGCTCGACCGTTCGGCCGCGACCTGGGACGCGAACCGGCGGTTCGGGGCGACCGCGGGTGTGGTCGGGATCTCGCCATCCTCTCACTTCGCAGAGCTCGCCGCGCGCGGGGCCTGGTTTGGTCGAGAGATCGAGGTCATCCCGAACGGGGTCGACACTGCGACCTTCTCGCCATCGGTGCGGGCGGCCTCGCGGGTTGCCGAAGGTGTCGGTGCGTCGGAGCGGGTTCTGCTCTTCGTTGCGGCGCAACTCGGCGACCCCCGCAAGGGGCTCATCGACCTCTGCAAGGCGCTTGCGCCCCGGTTTGCGCAGGACCCGACGCTGACGCTCTGGCTCGTCGGCGGCGAGGACCAGTTGCCTCCCGACCTCGCGCTCCTTGGCGGCAGAGCGCGGCGCTTCGGTCGAATCGGGAGCAAGGCACGGCTGGCGGAGCTCTACGCAGCAGCCGACCTGTTCCTGCTGCCGAGCCATGAGGACAACCTTCCCTGCACGGCGGTGGAGGCGCTCTCCTGCGGCACGCCGGTGATTGGGCGTCCCGTGGGCGGAATCGGGGAGATTTTCGAGCATGGCCGCAGCGGCCTGCTCGCGCGTGACCGCACGGTCGAGGCGCTCGGCTGGGCCATCGACCAGGGCCTCACGCAGCTCACCGGGCAGGATGGTCGGAGGGCAGCGCGGCGCTTTGCCGAACAGCGCTTCGGCATGGAGACCTTTGTGGCGCGCCATGAGGCGGCCTACGACCGGGCCGTCACAGCGTGGGCCGGTAAGGCGGAGCGATGAGCGAGCAGAGGCAGGAGAGAGCCTCGCCGGAACGCGGGCCTTCCATCGCTTTCGGCATCTTCGCAGGGCTGCTGCTGCTCGCGCGGCTGCTGCGTCTCTCTGCAGAAGGGCTCTCGGCGAGCTTCGATTCGGCCATCTACATCCGGAACCTCTGGGGCATCGCGCAGGGCGACTGGCATAACCCGCTGGTCAACGACCACATCTTCGGCGTTCATGGAAACTGGGTCCTCCTGCTTCTGGCACCGCTCGTACGATTCGCCGACCCGGCATTGCTGCTGACGCTGTCGCAGGGCTTGGCGCTAGGCGCGACGGCGGGGCTCCTGCACTACGGGTTCTTGGAGGCGCTGGGCCAGCGCGCGAGCCGCGGTCGACGGTTGGCGGCGGCGACGCTGCTCAGCGCAGGGCTGCTGGCGGGGCCGGTGGCGATCAACCCATTTCTCTTCGACCTTCGCCCCGACATGCTGGGGCTCCCGCTGCTGCTCGCTGGTCTTTTGCGTGCACGGCGACAGGGCTTCGATGGTGCAGCACTGGCCTGGATGGGCGCCGCACTTTTTGTGCGCGAGGACTTTGGGATGGTGATCATCGGTGCGATGGCGACCGCGCCGTTCGGCCGCTCCTTGCTCTCGAACTGGCAGCGGCGCTGCGGCGTGATCGCGGCTGCGCTGGCCTTCTTCGCAATCTACTGGTTCGGCGTGCGGAGCTGGGTGGCACCGCAGAGCGTCGCCCGCGCAAGCAGCATCGCGTCGCAGATGCTGGACAACGCGAGCCCGCTGCCGGTGTCGCAGGTCATCGCCTACAAGGCTGAGATTTTGGCGGCGGTGCTGCTGGGCGGCGGACTGCTGCCGCTCTTCGGTTGGCGGTGGCTGGGCGTTGCAATGCCGGGCCTCGCCTTTCTGCTGATCCAGTCGCGCATGCAGGCCGACCTTCTCGACTTTCACTATGCGATTTTCGCCCTGCCCGGCTTGGCAATCGCCTCGGTGGATGGCCTCGAACGACTCGTCGCTAGGCCACGTCACGCACCGCTGCTGCTGATCTCAGCGGTCTGCATGGGCACACTGTTCGCGACGTCGAGCGCGCTTCCGGGTGGCGGGCGCCACTTCGCCTCGCGCGAGGCGGCGCGGAACGACGACGGCTCCCTACGCCTCACCGCGGATGGGCTGCCGCTCTACGAGGCGATGAATGCGATGGTGGCCGCGCTTCCCGCCAGCGATGGCGTTGCAGTGCCCTTCGCACTCTCTGCGGGCGCAGCCTCCCGCTCCACCATCGTGACGACGGAGCAGGTGAAACAGTGGGTCTCAAAGGGGGAGAAGTTCCCGCCGGACCTCCACTGGGTGGTGCTTTTCGGCAAGGACTTCGAGGGGCTCGGGAGCCGGCTGGTGAGCGAGCACGGCCTTCATTTGGTGACAACCGTGGATCAATCGCTCGCGGTGCTCACCGATCGCCCTGTACCGACAAACTGGGAGGCCTTCAGCCTTGCTGCGACGGGGTGCGCGCCCTGGGCGGAGTGGCCGACTGCAGGCGTTCGCCTCTGCACACCCGATGCTCGGCGTCCCGGCTGGTGGGTGGAGCGGACTGCGGGCGCAACGCTGCCTGCGCCAACCGACCTCTTCCTCGAGCCCGCCGGCGCCGCGCCCGTTCTCTTTCGAGGGGTGTCGGGGCTTGTTGCACTTTCGTCACTTCCCGTCGGTCGCGCGCTTCCTGTTCGCGGCGCGGACGGTTCGGGTGTATCGTTCAACGCAGCGGTGCTCGCAGCGCAAGGTCGTGCGATCTCCTGCCGCTCCACGGACGGCTCGAGCGGCCTTCGCTGCAACCTCCGCTCCATGCCTCCGACTCCGCCCGCTCAAGGCAAAGACCCATGAAGTTCAAGACGGCCCGAAGCCTCTTCCGCCCAGCTCTCCTCGCCGGCCTTGCACTTGGCACCTTCGCCACGCCCGCCGCCGTCTCCTCACACGGCATCATGGGTCACATGCATGTCACGGGGTGGGCCATCGAGAACCTGCCGCCAGGCGAGCTTCGCGACATGCTCACCGACCCCGAGGTGATGAACGCTGCCATCTTCGGCTCCGCCTACACCGACTCCGGCTACTGGCCGAGGGGTTCTGTGGAGTCGCAGGCCCGAGCCTATGGCGAGCACACGCACTGGGAGCCATTCATTGAGGACTTCGTCACCTGGATCCGGGTGAACGATCCGCCTCCGTGGACCTCCCTCGAGTCCAAGAAGCGGTTCGCATTCATGCTGGGCTGCGCATCGCACGGCCTTCAGGACGAGATCTTCGACTCCATCTTCCTCGACCAGGTGGACTACCACGACAACGGCAACCAGGACATCGCCGACCCGGCGACAGACGGCTTCCTCGCCATTGATGGCCACCTTCGGTTCATGCCGACGGAGTACTATCCGAAGGACACCGTTCTTGAGCTCTATCAGACGCTCAATATGGGCATCTCGGAAGAGACCGTCCGCTACGGCCTCGACGCAATGGAGACGCTCTATGTGAACCCCCGCAGCGGCTACGCAGTGGCGGCCGGCTTCGGGCGTCAGCACGGTGCCAAGCTCGGTTGGACGCGGGCCCACTACTTCGACGCCGATGTGCCGGGCAGCATCCGCAGCGAGATCCTTCCGACCATGCGCTACATGATCGCGCTCTGGGAGCGGGTGCAGGGGCAAAACTCCGCCGACAACCCGGTGCTCTTTCAGTACCCCGACGACGGCCGGTTCCTGCGCTCGCTCGACCCCGCAGACCCCGCCTCATGGGTGACCATCGTCACTGCGGCGGCGGCGAAGGCCGACTTTGTAATGCCCGACTGGAAGCTCGACGACGGCACGCCGATTGCCTTCTCCAAGCACGGCACACACTGGGGTGGTCCCGATCAGTTTGCCCGTGTCATGCAGCTGCGCCCGTTGGAGCAGCTCCCCGCCGACCGCGCGTCCACCGTCAGCTGGAACTTCAACGGGCCGCTTATCAACGGTGAGGTCTCGACGGCCTCGGTGGTATTGCCCGTCCGGACCACCTGCATCGAAGGCAGCGGCGCATGCCCCATCGGCTGCGATGCTCGCACCGGGTTCACATCACCCGAAGAGGTCGGAGCGGCTCTCGGCCGTCCGGCCTCCTGCCTTCCCGAACAAGAGGGCAGCGGCAGCGGCGCTGAAGTTGCTCCGACCGAGAGCAAGAAGGGCGACGGCGGCGGATGCCAAACGAGCAAGCCTGCCTCTGCCTGGGGCCTGCTCTGGTTCGCTGCGGCGCTGCTCGGGCTGCGGTCAGCGCGGTCGGCGCGCCGCCACCAGGATGCTGCCGCCAAAGGCTAACTCTTCGCCTCGCGCGACAGCATCAACCTCGCCTGAGAGCAGGGAGCGGATGGCGCGATCGGCCAGCCCGGGTTTGTGGTCGCGCGCAACCGACGCTGCCGTCGGAGCGGCTGGCGCAATGCCGGCGCGGTAGGGGAGCGCGCGCAAGAGGCCGATGAGCGGCGGCAGCGGCCGGAAGAAATGGCCGAGGTAGCACCTCTCGAAGCCTGCCTCTTCGAGCAGTCGCGACATCGAGGCTCCTGTGTAGCGGCGGTGGTGACCTGCGGCGGCATCTTCGTGTGACCAGAGCAGCGGGTAGGCGGGTACCGAGATGAAGAGGAGCCCGCCCGGGCGGAGCGCACGACGGGTCTCTCGCAAGAACCCAACATCGTCGGCGATGTGCTCGACCACATCGAACATCCCCGCGCCGGCAAGGCATCCGTCGCGAAACTGGCAGCTGTCGAGGGTACCCTCGACGACGGAGGAGAGTCCGCGAGCATGGGCGCGGGCGGCGCCCTGCGGCCCGGGTTCCACGAGCAGCGTGGGGATCCCCAGGGCCTCGACGGCCAGTGCCACGAAGCCATTTCCTCCGCCGATATCGGCGAAGGGCGCGCCACCAAGTTCCTCGCGGTAACGAGCAATCAGCGCCGTGAGGACCGCGTTGCGGTGGTTGAACCAGAACGAGTTCTCCTCCACAGCGAAGCAGGAAGCGTTTCCATCCGCGGGATAGGAGATCGCCTCCGCCTCCGGCGGGCGCCAGATACCATCGACACCGCGTTCGATGGACGATGCAAACTGTGTGAGGTCGAGGCTCTTCACCCAATCGGGGTACCATCCGGCTCATGCGAAGGCAACCTGCGCGGCGGGCCCTCGGTCGCTTGGCTTGCACCTGCATTCCGAAGGCAGTAGCCCTGCGCTTGATTTGGTTCTCTCCCTGTTCTGAGGGCGGGCCAAGCGGGAATCTGGTGAGACTCCAGAACTGACGCGCAGCGGTGTGAGCGATACCCCCTCACCACGACACTGGGACAACCGGGAAGTCGAGGGGGCCGAGAGCTCGAGTCCGAAGACCGGCCAGATCCTCCGTGAAAGCGGAGCGTACGACCTCCCTCGCGCTCGGGGACATCGCTTAAGGACAACGCGTTGCAGTTCCTCTTCGCCGATGCGCTTTGCGCAGCCGTTCTAAGCGTTGCCGTGGCATCGGCAGACCCGGAGGTCGTGCCGCCGATCGATGGCGTCGCGCAGGCCGAGGCCGAAGGTTCAGGCGAGCCGCAGCCGGCGCCGCAGCCCCGAACAGGCGCACTCCTGCCCAACACCCGCACCGACGGCGCCCCCTTCGCCTACCACCTTGGTTGGAGCGGTCAGGAGGCTGCTCGCAGCTCGCTCACCGCATCGCGCACGACCTTCTCGGACCTGGGAAGAGAGCTCGAGCGGATGCCTAGCCTCAGGCTGCGCGAGACAGGCCTTCCCGGGTCGAGCAGTTTCATCTCCATCCGCGGCTCGGCGCCCGCGCAGGTCGCGGTGGTGCTCGATGGTCTTCCGCTTACCTCGGGCTTTGCAGCTGCCTTCGACTGGTCGCTGCTGCCGCCCGACACGGTGCAATCGGCCCGTGTCTACCGCGAAGCCGCACCGCTGGAGGCTGGCACGATGGGCGGCGGTGGGCTCATCGAGCTCACGGCGGGCGATACCGAGGCCGAGGGCCTCTGGGCGGCCGCGAGTGCCGGCGCCTGGGGCACACAGCGGCTGTCAGGGGGCGTCAGCCTGCGAACCGCAGATCACTGGGTGGGGCTCTCTGCCTCTCACCGCGCCACCGACGGCGACTACCGCTTCTTCAACAACGGCGGGACCCCCTCAAACGAGGCCGACGACGGGTATGGGCACCGCACGAACAACCAGCGATCGCAGTGGGCCACCCTCGGCGCCTGGCGCTGGTTCGGCGACCACCAGACCATCGCCCTCACCGCGCTTGCGACCGGCCTCGAACAGCAGATCCCCGGCTACGAACAGGCGCCGAACCAGGCGCTTGGCCAGCGACACGACCGGCTCCTCGGCGCGCTCCGGCACGAGTGGCGCTACGATGCCTTCAGCCTGCAGACGAGCCTCGGTGGAGACGCCGTGACCCTGGAGCTCGACGACCCGCTCGGCGAGCGCGCTGCCTTTGGAGGAGAGAGCGATGCGCAGGACCGGAGGGTGGTCGCGGTGCTCCAACCCACGCTCAAACTCCCGGCGGCGCTACGGCTCTCCACGCAGGCGGAGTTCACCGGAGAGTGGCTTGACGGGGGCAGCGGAGGCGCCACCGAGCGCATCGCGCGCAGGCTCAGCCGTGCCGTGGGCGCCGAGCTCAGTGGCGACCTCTTCGGCGGCCGTTGGCTGCTCCTCCATCGGTTAACGGACAGTCGAGACAGCGCCGGTGGAGAAGATGACAGTTCATCGCTGGCGTCGAGCGCGGTGATGGTGCGTCTGCCGCTGGTCCGGCTTCCGAGTTTCACACTCACAGCCCGCTGGAACGCTGCGGCGGCGGAGCGACTCCCGACCTTTCTGGAGCGGTTTGGCGGGACCGACAATGTGGTGGCGAACCCCGCACTGCGCCCGGAATCGCGTATCGGAAGCGACAGCAGTCTCGAGGTGGAAACCCACCTCGCACACACGGCCATCGATGCGGTCTGGAGCAGCTTCCTTCGCAGCACCGATGATCTGATCGTGATGCTGCCCAACAGCCAGCAGGCGACGCGGGCCGAGAACATCGGAGAGACGGTCGCGCTCGGCCACGAGTTGAGCCTGCGGCTGCGCTGGAGCAGCGGCACGGAGGTCGCCTTCGCAGGAGCCTACTCCGACGCGGTCGATGCGACGCAGGACAGCGTCCGGCGCGGCAAGCAGATCCCCCTGCACCCGTCTTGGACCGGCGCCGGCGAGGTTTCGCAGTTGGTCGAAACACCGGCAGGAGAGGTGACGATCGCGGTGCCGTGGCGCGCTGCCTCCACCTTCTTTGTGGACGGGGCCAACCTCTCCGCACGGCCGGCCGTCACAGAGTTTGGTGCTCGCGTCGCCTTCGCTCCCAAGGCGCTGCGCGGGCTGGCGGTGGAGGCGCGGGTGGAGAACATCACAGACCGCCTTTACGGCCAGGTGGAACAGCTCTCCGCCGGCGAGACCAGCGCCGTGCCGTGGGCCACTTCGGACTTTGTCGGGCACCCGCTTCCCGGCCGCGCGCTCTACCTCACCGTCAGCTACGCGTCGCCATGAGCAGACCCATCGCAGCCCCATTCTTGCTCGCCGCGGCGGTGCTCGCAATCGCCTTTTCGGCCGCCTGCCAGGTTGAGCTTGATGCGGCGGACGATGCAGGCTCCGACATCTCTGAAGGCTCTGGGAGCGGAGATGGGAGAGACCTCTGTGCCCTTGTGATGACGAGCGATTTTTCGCAGACCGCAGCGCTCCACACGGCGCGCTACCGTCGCGGCGAACTGAGGCTTTCTGAGCCGCTGACCTCCGTCAGCACAGACGCCGTCCTGCGCGGAAACGACCGCATCGTAGCCGTCCTCAACCGATACCCCGCAGCCTACGTTCAGCGCATCGATCCCGCGGCGGGCTTCGCCACCGTTTGGGAGCGCGCCCTGCCGACGGGCAGCAATCCGTCGGACATCTGGATTGCCGACGATGGGCGCGCGGTCATTTCGCTCTACGGTGCAGGCCGGCCCGTCGCCGGCGGAGAGCTGATGGAGGTCAACCTGCTCGCAGCTTCGGAGGCGGACTGGATTGTGCGCCGCCGCTCGCTCGCCGCATGGTCAGAGGCCGATGGCAACCCGGATGCGTCGCAACTCATCCCCTTCGGCAGCCTGCTGATTGTCGTCCTGCAGCGCCTGGACAACTACCCGAGCTGCAGCGAAGGAGGACGGAGCGCACTGCTCGCGCTCGACGCTGCAACACTCGAGCCGGTCGGCCACTTCGGCGGCAATGCCATGCTCACCTTGGCGGGCTGCAACGCCTACTCCGCGGCGCTGCATGCAGACGGTCGGCTTATGGTGGCGCTCACAGGTCGCTACCAATGGAGCGGAGACCGGAGCAACGATGGAGGAATCGAGGCAATCGACCTCGCGCAGGGAGTGTCGCTGGGCTGGCTGAGCCGCGAGGGAGAGCTGGCTGCCGGCGACATCACCGAGGTGGCTGCGGCCCGCGATGGCGCCACCCTGTGGGTGACCTCGTCGGCAGATTTTGACGGCTCGGTTTTCCGCGCTGAACGCGACGGCGCCACCTCTGGCCCGCTCTGGAGTGGCTCCAATCTCTTCGATATCGCCCCACAGGACGATGCGCTCTGGGTTGCCAACCGATCGAGCCTCTCGGCGGCGGTCGTGCTGCTGGATGGAGCAGGCGCAGAGCTCGGTCGTGCCATTCCTCCCGCACCGCCGATCGCCTTCCTGCCGCTTGAAGCGTCCGGCCTTTGCCCCTAGTCGGGCTCTGTCTCCCCGATGGCACACGCACGATGCGCACGCTCCTCCTGATCGCCTTGCTCATGCCACTCTGTGGGGCCTGCTCCGGTAGCATGAGCAGCACCAACGCGGAGGGCTCTGCCGCGGGCAGCGGCTCCGGTTCGGGAGAGGGCTCCGGCCCCGACGAGGTCGCCGACGCAGCGCTGCCCGACACAGCGCCCGCTGCCGACACCGGCGAGCCCCTTGGCTCGGCCGATACCGACACAGACGCCGACACCGATGCAGAGGGCTCGGCGGAACCCGATACCGCACCCCCGTCCTGCGGGCTCGGCCGACGCCCGGTGACCTTCGGCGCCGACATCGTCGTCGGCATGATCGATGCTCCGCTGCCGCTACCACGGTGCGCCGCTGCCGCCTTCACGGGTCTGCTCTCGAGCGGCACCACCTGGCGGCTCGAGGTCGCAGACCTGCCCTCGGACGCGCGGCTCTTTGCCTACGGCCCGGCCTTCTTCGCGACGGCTGCAGCCGGCGATGCGCCGCCCCCGCTGGCCTCCACAGACTTCGCAGGGACGGGCTCCTCCTTGGAGCTCCTGGTGCGACCCGCCTTCTCCGGCGAGGTGGTCGTGGTGGTGGAGCGCGACGACCTCTACGCCGAGCAGACGGCACGGGTCACCGTCACCTGCGTGGAGGGCTGCGACCTCGCCGCAACAAGGTTCCCCGTGATGCTGGTGCACGGCTACTTTGGGACCGACACCTACTTCAGCCTGCTCGACTACTTCCACGACGTGCCGGACCCGTTGCGTGCGGCAGGGTTCGAGGTCCGCACGCCGACAACCGACGCCTTCAACTGGTCGGAGATTCGCGGCGAGCAGCTGGCAGAACAGCTCGACGCTCTCCTGGTTGAGACTGGTGCGCGCAAGGTCAACATGATCGCGCACAGCCAGGGTGGCATGGACGCTCGTGTGGTGATTTCGGGCTTGGGGTATGCCGAGCGGGTCGCCTCGCTGACGACGATCGCGACGCCTCACCGCGGCACGCCGCTCGCCGTCGCAGACATTGCATCGGTGCAGGACTTCGGCCCGGACTACCTCGAGGGCACCTTCAATCCCGCCTACCCCGACAGCGCGGAGGTGAAGTACTTCTCCTGGTCGGCACGCACCTGTGGCCTCCTCGAGTTCGGCTGTCAGCGAGAGCGAGATGGAGAGATTGCGGATGCGATTCTCGCCCTCTTCCAGACCTCGCTCACGCTCCGCGTAGGCGACAACGACGGCTTCGTCCCGACCGCATCGATGGTGTGGGGCGAGTTGCTCGGCACCCTCTCTGCCGACCACCTGGACGAGGTTGGACAGATTGCCGATGGCTCGCCGCGGAACGACCCCTTCGACCACCGGGCCTTCTACCTGAGCGAGCTGCGCCGGCTCTCTGTCGCAGGTTACTGAGTCGCCTCGCGCACGTGAGGCGCAGGGGTGCGCAGAGGTGTCTGCACGCAGGCGCACACGCTCATGCGAGCGTGCATTATGCAGGCTCGCGTGCCCCCGCGTGAGGCCTCAACTCCGCTTGCAAACGGGGTTTTCTTGACTACCTATCCGCAACCCTAGCACCCTGCCCGCCCTTCTTCGGAGTGTCTGATGTCCGTAGCCAAGACTGCCCTTGTGATTGTGGAGTCCCCAGCGAAAGCGCGCATCATCGGGACGATTCTCGGAAGCGGCTACCGCGTCGAAGCATCCCAGGGCCACATCCGCGACATCCCCGAGCCGAAGGAGATGCCGGAGAAGTACAAGAAGACGGGTTACGCGAAGACCGGCGTCGACATCGAGACGATGGACGCGCTCTACCTCGTGCCTGCCGAAAAGAAGAAGAAGATGGCAGAGCTCAAGGCCGCGCTCAAAGATGCCTCGGAACTCTACATCGCGACAGACGAAGACCGCGAGGGAGAGGCCATCGGTTGGCACCTGTTCGACGAGCTCGAGCCCAAGGTTCCGGTCAAGCGAATGGTCTTCCACGAGATCACGAAGGAGGCCATCCGGAGCGCCCTCACCAACACGCGCCAGCTCGACATGAAGCGGGTCAACGCGCAGGAGACGCGGCGCATCCTCGACCGGCTCGCCGGCTTCGAAGTCTCGCCGATCCTGTGGCGTAAGATTGGCAAGACCGCCAAGTCTGCCGGCCGCGTGCAGAGCGTTGCCGTTCGCCTCCTCGTCATGCGAGAGCGTGAGCGGCTCGACTTCAAGATGGCCTCCTACTGGGACCTCAAGGCGAAGCTCGAGCACGACAAGATCGGCTTCGATGCTGACATCCACTCCGTCGATGGCAAGCGGGTCGCGTCGGGCAAGGACTTCGACGAGAAGACGGGCCTGCTCTCGGCCAAGACCGCCCTGCTCCTCGATGGCACGGCGGCAAAGGCGCTCGCTGCGGCACTCAAGGGCGCACCCGTCGCCGTGAAGAGCGTCGAGCGGCGCGAGGCGAAGAACTCGCCCTACGCCCCCTTCACCACCAGCACGATGCAGCAGGAGGCCAACCGCAAGCTTGGCATGTCTGCGGCGAGCTCGATGTCGACCGCGCAGAAACTCTACGAGAACGGTCACATCACCTACATGCGTACCGACTCGACCAACCTCTCCGAGCAGGCGGTCGGTGCGATCCGTGCCACCATCGTGGACCGTTACGGCGACAAGTATCTCTCGCCCAAGCCCAAGCAGTTCGACACCAAGGCCAAGGGGGCCCAAGAGGCGCACGAGGCCATCAGGCCCGCTGGCACCCGGATGGCGACAGCCGAAGAGCTCCGGCTCACGGGCGACGAGGCACGCCTCTACGACCTCATCTGGAAGCGCGCTGTCGCCACGCAGATGGCCGATGCGATCATCGCCTTCACCAATGTGGAGCTCGCCATCCGGGCCTCCGACGGCCGCGAGGCCATCTTCAAGACCTCGGGCCGCGTCGTCCTCTTCCCCGGCTTCCTCCGCGCCTACGTGGAGGGGACCGACGACCCTGACGCAGCACTCGATGACCAGGACAAGCTCCTGCCTGAGATGAAGCAGGGCGACGCCCCGCTCAACCGCGAGATTCTGCCGCTCGGCCACGAGACGCGGCCTCCTGCACGCTTCACCGAGGCGACGCTGGTCAAGGCGCTCGAGAAGGATGGCATCGGCCGTCCCTCGACCTATGCATCGATCATCAAGACCATCCTCGACCGCGGCTACAGCTTCATCAAGGCAAAGCAGCTCGTCCCCACCTTCACCGCCTTCGCCGTCACAGCGCTGCTCGAGCGGACGATGAGCAAGATGGTCGACCTTGATTTCACTGCAAAGATGGAGGCCGAGCTCGACGACATCGGCGACCGCGACGAGAAGACCGCCTACCTCAAGCGCTTCTACAACGAGCAGATCCTGGTCGGCATCGGCGAGGCCAGCAGTGTGGACCCCAAGGCAATCTGCACCATCGAGCACGCCAAGTTCGGCCACTTCGCCATCCGCGTGGGCAAGTTTGGCCTCTACACCGAGGCGCCCGCAATTGATGACGAGACGCCCGTACGGGCCAGCCTGCCTCCCGATACTGCGCCGAGCGAGGTGACGGAGGAGTGGCTCAAGCAGCTCATCGACCGCAGCGCCGCCAGCACCTCCGCGCTGGGCATGCACCCCGACAGCGGGCTCCCGATCTACCTGCTCAACGGCCGCTTCGGCGCCTACGTGCAGCTCGGCGAGACAAGCGACGAGAAGGGCGCCGATAAGCCCAAGCGGGCCAGCCTGCCCAAGGGCAAGGTGCCCGAGAGCCTGACCTTCGAAGAGGCCGTCGAGCTGCTCCGGCTGCCGCGCGAGGTGGGAACCCACCCCGACACCGGCAAGCCGATCACCGCAGCCATTGGCCGCTTCGGCCCCTACGTGGAGCACGAGCGGGTCTTCGCCTCGCTCACCGACTCCGACGATGTGTTCACGGTTGGCCTCGCGCGTGCGCTCGAGCTCTTCGTTGCCAAGAGCGCCAAGGGCGGACGTGCCTCTGCCGCGCCCATCCGGGTGGTGGGCAACCACCCCACCGACAACACAGAAATCGGCATCTTCGAGGGCAAGTATGGCCGTTATGTGAAGCATGGCGACATCAACGCCACGCTCCCCAAGGGTGGCAACTCCGACGACCTCACGCTGGACGAGGCGCTGGCACTGCTCGCAGAGAAGGCGTCACGCCCGCCCTCCGCGAAGCCAGGTCGCCGCGGAGCCACAGCGGCGAGGGCCACTGCCAAGCCGGCCGCAAAGGTTGCTGCCGCTAAGCCGGCCGCCAAGAAGGCACCCGCCAAGAAGGCCATTGCCGCAAAGGCACCCGCCAAGACCGCTGCAGCCAAGGCTCCCAAGGGCAAGGGCTGAGTCGCACAACCCTGCGCAGAGCGAGCGCTCAAGGGCCTCTGCGTTGACTTCCGCAACCGCATCAAGCATAAGCGGCCACCGCTCGGGCAGTGAGCCCCTGCAAACACAAGAGTGAAAATGCCGAAAGAAGAGTCCATTGAGGTTAGCGGCATCGTCAAAGAGCCGCTCAAGAACGCCATGTTCCTCGTCGAGCTCGAAAACGGTCACGAGGTCCTTGCGCATGTCTCCGGCAAGATGCGGCGCCACTTCATCCGGATTCTTCCGGGCGATACCGTGAAGATGGAGCTCAGCCCCTACGACCTCACCCGCGGTCGTATCGTCTTCCGCGAAGCCTGAGCAAACCTGCACGGCGGTCGCCGGCCATCGCGCCCAGCTCTCCGCCATCTTGAAATTGATTTTCATTATTGCTATTGACCTCCTCGTAACCGAAACTCGGTTCGGAGGTCATCATGCATCCCACGCTCGCTCAGCTCCCCGCAGGCCGCATCGCTCGCGTCACCGACCTCCGTGGCTGCGCTGAATCTTGCCAGAGACTGATGGAGATGGGCTTCACGCGAGGCACCCTCGTCGAGGTGCTCCTCCGCGGTACGCCCTCGCTCATCCGTCTCCGCCATGGCCGCGTGACCCTCTCATCCGAACTCGCCCACGCCGTGCTCGTCGGCTGAGACCGATGCGCGCTGAGGAGGGCCGATGCAGGACCAAATGCTGCGCGTAGCGGTCGCCGGCAACCCAAACGCGGGCAAGTCGACACTCTTCAACACCCTTACGCAAGGGCGCGAGAAGACGGGTAACTACCCGGGCATCACCATCGAGGCCAAGCGGGGCGACTGGCACGTCCGCTCGCTCTTCCCACAGGCCCTCGGCCGCGTTGAGCTGCTCGACCTGCCGGGAGCCTACTCGCTGCATGCACACTCTCCGGAAGAGGCTGTCAGCTACCGGGTCCTCTCCGATGGCGCGCCGGGGAGCGAGGCACCGCAGGCGCTCATCGTCGTCGTCGACGTGATGAACCTCGAGCGCAACCTCTTCTACGCGCTCCAACTCCTCGAACTCGGTCGACCCACCGTTGTGGCGCTGAGCATGACCGACCGCCTCGCGGCGCAGGGCGGAAAGCTCCAGCTCGATCGGCTCGCGGAGGTGCTTGGCGTGCCCGTCGTAGATGCGCGTCGCGACGACCCCGCGACGCCCAAGCGGCTCGCCGACGCGCTGGTACAGGCACTGGCTGCGCCGGGCGCGGAGCGGCGCTGGATCTGGCCCGACGCGCAGGTCGAGGCCAGCTTCCGCGATCTCGCCGACCGGCTCTCGGCGGCAACGGGGTCGGAGCGGCGCGGCGCCGATGGAACGCTGGGTTGGTGGCTCTCATCACAACTGGATGCAGGCGATATCGCGCCGGAGGCGGCGCCACTCCGCACCGAGCTCGAGGCGCTGGCGGAGCGCTACTTCGCGGGCGAGCCAAACGTGCCTGCGAAAGACCAGATGGCACGCGCAGCCATCGAGGCCCGCTACGCCTGGATTGACCGGAAGGTGGCGCCGCTGCTCGATCTGCCCGCAACGGCTGAGTCCCGCAGCGATCGCATCGACCGGGTGGTCACCCACCCCGTTGCCGGCCCGCTCCTCTTCCTTGCAACGATGGGGCTGCTCTTTCAGCTCATGTTCGTCGGCGCAGACCCGCTCATCTCGCGCATCGAAGGGGCCTTCGGAGCGCTCGGAGGATGGCTCTCCGAAGCGCTGCCGCCGGGGCCGCTGAACGACCTGCTCGTGAACGGCATCGTGGCCGGCGTCGGTTCGGTGGTCGTTTTTCTGCCCCAGATCGCCATCCTCTTTGCACTGCTCGCCTTCCTCGACGGCTGCGGATACTTGGCGCGCGCAGCCTTCCTGATGGACCGGGTGATGGCGCGGGTGGGGCTGCACGGGAAGTCGTTTGTGCCAATGCTCTCAAGCTTCGCCTGTGCCATTCCAGGAATCGCCTCGACGCGGACGATTGAGCGAGAGAACGACCGCTTCATCACCATTCTGGTCGCACCGCTCATGACCTGCAGCGCGCGGCTCCCCGTCTATGCGCTGCTGCTGGCTACCTTTTTCTCGGATCGACCCGCCATCGGCGGCGTGATCAACCAGGCCGCGCTGGGGCTCTTCCTCCTCTACTTTCTAGGAACAGCTGGTGCGCTCGCGATGGCCTGGCTGCTGCGGAAGACGCTGCTTCCAGGCTCGCGCCCGCCCCTGATTCTGGAGCTGCCGCCCTACCGCCTCCCCCGTGCACGAGACGTCTGGTACGAGGTGCGCGAGCGCTGCATCGGTTTTGCCAAGGATGCGGGCACCGTCATCCTCGCCACCACCATCCTGCTCTGGGCCGCGATGACCTACCCCCGCTCACCGGAGGTCGAGGCCCGCTTCGACGCGCAGCTCTCCGCGCTCCATGAGGCTGCCCCCGCCGACGACGCTCCGATAGCGGGCGTGGAGGCCCACCGGGTTCAGGTGCTCCGCCTGCAGCAGGAGCGGCACCAAGCTGTTACCGAGCGAACGGTCGCGGGACGGGTCGGCAACTTCATCCTGCCCGTGCTCGAGCCGCTCGGCTTCAACGAGCAGATCTCGATCGGCATCATCGCATCGCTCGCCGCGCGCGAGGTGCTCGTGAGCTCTCTCGGCGTCAGCTACGGCGTTGGCGACGACGAGGAGAGCCAGGGGCTGCGCATGGCGCTCCGCAACGACCCGCGGATGAACCGGGCCACCGCCATCTCGATTCTGGTCTGGTTCGTCTTCGCCTTTCAATGTTTCGCGACGGCCGGCGCCGTGCGACGCGAGACCCACTCCTGGAAGTGGCCCGCGCTTCTCGTCGGCTATCAGACGGTCCTTGCCTGGGTGGCAGCCTTTGTCGCCTATCGCGGCGCCCTCTGGCTCGGCCTCGGTGGCCCATGACGGAGACGGTCCAGAGCGGCCTGGTTGCCCTGCTCGTCGTCGGCGCAGCGGTGGCGAGCCTTCTGCGGCTTCGGAGTCAGGGTGCAGGCAGCTCCAGCTGTTCCAAGTGCAGCGGCTGCGGGAGCGAAGACCCTGCCTGCGTGCGTGAACTCACCGCGAAGCTCCGCAGCAATGCGACGCCTCCCTCCGAACCACACCCCTAGAGGCACCCATGTTCATGACGCTGCTCTTGGTCGCCTTCCTTCTCTCGAGCGCTGTCTCATGGGGGATCTCACGGGCCTTCTCGCAGCCGATGCAGAGCATCCTTGCCCGCATCATTGCAGACCCCATCAGCGAGGCGTGGGTTCGCTATCTCAAGTTTGCCATCCTTGTCGTCGGCATCTCGTCGGGCGTCCGCATCAGCGAGATTGAGCGCTACATCTCGCCGAACAACTGGCAGGAGAACCCGGAGATTCTGGCGCTGACGGGTGAGCGTTGGGTGCTCGAGATCTATCGCACTGTCATCGAGACGCTGCAGGGCGTCGCGATGATGCTGCTGGCCTTCTTCGTCATCTCGCTCGTGGCCTTCGTCGTCCTGCGTATCTCGGAGCTTCGTCAGGCCGCACGGACAGCACCCACCGAGAAGCGGGCGCCCGAAGCCTAGCCGAGGAAGCCGAAGAGGCCGGCGTCGGCGAGCTCTGCCAGCCAGGCCTCACCGCTCTCGGGCCAAGAGCCGTCGTCATGCGCCTCGAGCCAGCGTTCGAGCCGTCCGGCAGCGTCGCCAGCCGAGACCGAGCCGCTGCGCGCATCGTTCCAGAGTTCGACGACAACGCGAGGCAGCGGAAGGATTGCGACCTGTCCGCGCACGCTGCCCACCATGAGTCCGCCATACTCCTCGTCCGGCATGGTGGGCAGCTCGACCTCGGCGCCGTCGTCTTCGGCGCGGGCCAGCAGGAGCGTCCACGGCAGGTCGAGGCAGCGGAAGGCAGAGGAGCCGAGGAGGCGGCTGTTGTCGTCTGCTGGAGCGGTCTCGCAGAGGTGCTCCACGTCGTCGTCGCGTTGCGACAGCGTGGCGATGACCACCTCTAGCGCGAACCGTTCGCGAACGGCCTCGGTGACTTCGGGGTCGGTGGTGAGCCAGCGATGAAGACGGGTGTCGAGCGGTTCGCGCGAGAGAAAGACTCCCCGCTGCCAGGCTGCTGCGAGAGCTGCTGCGCCCGCCTCACTGCACCAGTTCGCCGTCGGCGGCGAGAGGCTCTCGATTCCCTCCAGCAGGGTCTCGGAGGGGCCTGCTGTAACGTAACCCGTTGCGGCCAGCCGCGGATCGCAGGCGATGAGCGCAGCCTGCAGCGCAGTGCCTCCAGCGACGGGCGCCGCGAAGGCTTCGCGAAGCGCCGGCAGCAGCCCGCGGAACTGCTTCCAACCGAGCGTGGCGGCTCGGCTGGCGAGGTCCCAGATGCGGCGGCGGTCGCGCGCCGTGCCTGTCGCATCGGCATCGACGACGAGCTCTCCGCACAGGAGCTGATCGCCGATCGTCTCGAGATGGTCGATGTAGGCGGCGGCATCGCTGAAGTAGTCCCGGCCGGCCTCGAGTAGCTGTCCGAAGAGGATGCCGTGCGACCGCTCGGTGAGACGAGCGTAGTGGCCAACGACATAGGCACGGGCATCGCTCGACGGTGCGAGGAAGGCATGCGTTGTCTCGATGATACGACGCTCGTCGAGCTCGCGGCGCACCGTCTCGAACTCGGTGGCTGCGTGGTCGAGACCCCAGCGGAAGTTGGCGACGGTCGCCAGCAGGCGCGACCGAAGGTCTGCCTCCGATTCGGTCAGCCAGACGGCTTCGGCAAGCGATGCCTGCCGGCTGGCGGCGGTGTTGGCGCGATCGAAGCCGCGGCTCTGCAGACGGCAGCACTCATCAAAGCCGTACCAGAGCGCGACCGGCAGCGTCTCGTTGATGCGGCTGGTTGCGTAGAGTTCGAACCGGCTCATGCCATCGGCCCAGAAGAAGCCGCAGGCGCGATGGAGGAGCTCATGCGGCGCCCACTTCGCCACATGGTTGGGGTTGTAGGTGGCGAAGGGCTCGTCCTGCTTGAAGGACTGGTACTTCCCGATGTGGAGCACGCCAGCATCCCAGACCCCGTTGAGCAGGTTCTCTACCTCGTCTCCTCCACGCTGCGACTCCTCCGAGGCGAGGGGGGCGCGGGCCTCGTGCTGGACGGTGGTCGTGCCCGATTGCAGCGCCAGGCAGACGGTGCGGAAGGCGGCCGGCGAGGCGACCACCTCACCGATGGGGAGGCCGGCCATCACAGCAACCGCGGCGCCCTTCTCCAGCGCCACAGGGCGGAGCGCGAGCATCCAGCCGACGAGCGCATCGGAGAGCGACGCATCGTCGAGCTCACGGAGCGCCGCGAGTGAAGGAAGGGAGAGGCCTGGGACCGTGAAGGGGAGGGTCATGTGGCAGCAGTGCGTGCGGTGGCTTGGAGGTGGCGGCGCTTCTCGCCCCGGCAGGCTGCCAAGTCAAGGCAGTGTGCGGTTTGCAGAATGGTGCGTGACGGGGTAGGCGACACGGCATCAACATCGTGGGGCCTGTATGAATCGTGACCGTTTGGAGAGGGAGATGCGGGTGCTGGAGGGCGCCCAGACGCAGCGCAACGTGATGAGAAGCGCAGGCGCAGCGCTGCTTGCCTCTTTGCTCCTGCTGTGCACGGGCTGCATCGCCGAGAGCGCGGGGTCCACGCCGCGGCGGAGGGCGGTCTATCGTGCGCCCGTCGCGGCCGCGCAGCCTGCCGCTCAGGCGGCGGGTACCGATGGGCCTGTCGCCCCAAACGCGGCGAAGTCCGGCGCAGGACAAGGGCTGCGCCTCATCGCCTGGAACATGGAGTGGCTCGCCGATGAGCCCGGCCGTGGCACCCTCAAGCGGGCCGTCTCCGACTACCATGCCTTCGCGGGTTACGCGGCCGAGATAGACCCCGATATCGCGGTCCTTCAGGAGGTCGCAGGAGAGGAGGCGGTGCAGCGTGTCTTCGACAGCAGCCGCTACCACATCTACGTGACGCGGGAGACAGGCGTGCAGCGGGTGGCGCTGGTCTGGAAGAAGAGCATCGACCTGAACGTAATCGACGAACTGGAAGAACTCGGGCCAGGCGGCCTGCGCGAGAGCCCCGATGCGCTCGTCACCGTGCCCGGCGGAAGCTTCCGACTCCTCGGCGTTCACCTCAAGTCGAGCTGCTTCTCGGAGAACCTGGACACGAGCCGCAAAGCTGCCTGCATCACCCTGCGAGGACAGATGGATATCGGTGAGGCCTGGATGGAGGCGCGGCATGCAGAGGGCACGCCCTTCGCGGTACTGGGTGACTTCAACCGCCGCTTCTCGGACCGCGACGATGCCTGGGCCGACCTCAATGACGACACCCCGGCAGGCTTCAAACTCGTGGCGCCGACCGTGGGACGGACAGCCCGGTGCCGCGATGGGCGCTACAAGGATTTCATCGATCACATCGTCATGAGCGACAGCCTGGCGCGTCGCATGGTGCCCGGCAGCTTCCAGCAGTGGAACTACCGATCTTGGGACCCGCCCGTGCTTTCCGACCACTGCCCGATCGGTGTGAATCTGCGCTGAGAATTGTTCGCCGAAAATTTGCCTCGGCGATCGCAGTGAGGCCTAACGGCTCCGTTCCAAATTGGTGGAGAACGGAAGCAGGGAGGCATCATGGCTGGTAAGCGCGGAGAGCAGGATTTTGGTTGGGATGATACGGAAGAGGAGTTCTTCACCTCGGGCGATCTCAAGCCGGTGGAGCAGAGCGGCTCGGTGTCGGGCATGCAGTCTGAGCCCGTGTCGACGGCGATCCGCGTGGCCCCGGCCGTGCCCACCTGGGCGCTGGCGGTCATTGGCGTCTCCGTCTGCGGTAACCTCGCGCTCGGCCTGCACATGCTCGCGAGCCGCGACTCCAACCTCGACAGCAACGCTGCCTCCAAGAAGGGTGCCGCGCCTCTCGCCGGCGCCATGATCGCGGGCTCGACGCTCGAGATTCTGCCAGAAGAGGGCTTCGCAGAAGGCTCGGGCAGCGGCGAAGGATTTGTCGCCGAGGGCTCGGGCAGCGGCGAAGGATTTGTCGCCGAGGGCTCCGGCAGCGGCGAAGGGTTTGTCGCCGAGGGCTCCGGCAGCGGCGATCCCTCGCTCGAGGTAGCCCGTGTCGATTCGGGCACCGTCGTACCCGCCGACTTCTCGACCGGCCACGCCATCATCGCCGGCTCCATTCCTGCTTCGCTTGGCCCCATTGCAGGTGGCCGCGGCGACGCCCTCTCGGCCGCCTTCAACCGCCTCGTCATGTGGGACCTCGATGTCCGCCGCGACCTCCGCGCCGGCGACGAGGCCTCCGTGGCCTGGCAGGAGACGAACGACAACGCGCAGGTGGTCATCGGTGCCGCCTCCTACAAGTCGATTAAGTTCAAGAAGTCGCTCACGGCCTTCCGCTTCCAGGCCACGGGAGACACCCTGCCCCGCTACTGGTCGGCCGACGGCAAAGAGGTGGAATTCCGTCTCAACAACAGCCCCATCGCGGACTACGATCAGGTCACGAGCCTCCTCAAGGACCGCCCGACCCACCACGGCATGGACTTCAAGACCCCCGTCGGAACCCCCATCACGTCGCCCTGGGCGGGCGTCGTCACCAAGGCCAACTGGAACTGGGGTTCCAACGGCAACTGCCTCGAGATCGCCTTCTCGAACGGCAACACCGGCAAGTTCCTCCACCTGAGCGAGAACAAGGTCAAGGCGGGCGACCGCATCAAGGCCGGTGAGGTCATCGCCCTGTCTGGCAACACGGGCCGCTCGACCGGCCCCCACCTGCACTACCAGCTCGAGAAGGCCGGCGAGATCCTCGACCCCGTCACGGTGCACGGAACCTTCCGCCGCGAGCTCCCCGAGACCGACCGCGCCCGCTTCCAGGCCGAAGTGGGTCGCATGAGCGCCACGCTCGCTTCGAAGTAGTCTTACGACCTACCATACCGGTGGCTGAGTTCGCGCAGGCGAGCGGCCACCCCCGCATCAAGCGCCCCGTCGCCAAGCCGCCAGCACCAGTTGCCGACGGCCGTTCCGGGGCGGTTCATGCGCTCCTCGCTGCCGAGCGAAAGCAGGTCTTGGGCAGGCACCAGGGCGAGCAGCGCCGGTGACCGCCAGAGCCCCTCGAGGAGCTGCCAGGCGATGTCGGTACCGTCGATGGCGAAGTAGCGCCGCACATGGTCAGCCTCTGCCTCATGGCAGGTCGCATACCAGCCCACCGTCGTGTCGTTGTCGTGGGTGCCCGTGTAGGCCACGCACCGAACTGGGTAGTTGTGCGGCAGGTAGGGATGGTCGTCGTTGCCGCCGAAGGCAAAGTGGAGGATTTTCATCCCGGGCAGTTCGAGGCCGTCGCGGAGCTCCTCCACGGCCGGCGTGATAATGCCCAGGTCCTCGGCGATGATGGGCAGGTCGACGAGCTCGCTGCGGAGTGCATCGAAGAAGGGGCGGCCCGGGCCCGGGCGCCAGCTCCCCGAGCGAGCGTCGGGGGCCTCGGCGGGGATGGCCCAGTAGGACTCGAAGCCGCGGAAGTGGTCGATGCGGACCATGTCGGCCTGGCGAAGGCAGGCGCGGACCCGCTGCTTCCACCA
>JBIIFW010000061.1:0-10331 GCA_044236985.1 Bradymonadia bacterium
CGGCCTCCGATGCGCAGGGTGCCGACAAGCGGGTGGAGACCTTCTCCGCCATCACCGCCCCCGGCTTCTACGAGTTCCGGTCGCGCTACCTGAGTCACGATGGCACCGCCAACGCCAGGGGCTTTGTGACCGGTGGCCCCGTTGCCATCGGCGCGCCTTCCGTGACGGCAACAGCCAGCACCACCTCGACCATCACCTGGGCCGCCAGCGCCGTCGCCGGAGCCCAGCTCTACGACTTCGGCAACGACGGCAGCACGGTGCTCGCAAGCCCCGTCGCCGCCACCACGCTGCAGTCCGGCCTCACCGCCAACACCTGCTACAACGGCTTCGCTCGCGGCCGTCGGAATGTCGCTCCCACGCTCGCTGGACACTGGAGCGTCGCCACCCCTGCGGCCACGCTCCTCCCTACGCCCACCTGGCCCGCCGGAGGCCCCGCAACAGCTCTCGGCAGCGGCACCGTCCGGATTGCTCCCACCGCCATCGCCGGCATGGGCGACGCCACCGCCTGCGTCGAGGCAACCAACCTCACCGCCATGCGCGTCGTCGCCACCCCCTGCGAGATCCGCCCGGCGCTCGCCGTCTCCGCGGTCGACTCGGACTGGGTTGCAGCCGGCAGCTACGACCTCGCCCTCGCAGGCCACCACTGCTGGGACCTGCAGGTCACCGCCCGCAACCGTGACGGCATCGAAACGTCGCCGAGCGTGGTGAGCCGCTACACCTTCACCGAGCTTCCGCCGCCGACCGACCTTGCACAGACAGGCGCAACGCTGAGCAGCGTCTCCTGGGGCTGGACCGACAACGCCCTCGTCGAGGATGGCTGGAAGCTGAGCGCGCTCGGCGCCACCGACACGGAGTGCCTGAGCAGCAGCCAGGCGACCACCGGCGCGACCATTGCCTGCGACACCACCATCACCGTAGCGACAGCAGAGGAGCTGGACGGAAACTTCGCAGTGACGCGTGCTGCTGCAGCCTTCATCGATCCGCCAGGTGCCTCCTACTACCAGGGCGCCTCGAGCGCGCCCGTCACCGCCTACACCGCGGTGAGGCCGCCCGAGATCTGCGGCTGCACCGGCGGCGCCTGCACCACCTGCGCCGACTGGAGCAGCTCGCGCGACCTCTACCTCTCGCTCGTCACCTGCGACGCCGGAAATGTGAACTGCCGCTCCGCCGTCGAGGTCGCCGCTCCGCCGCGTAACCCGCTCGTCGGCAAGAGCGGGCTCCGGCTCACCCGCGCGCTCGTAGGCGGCGGCGCGGTTGTCACGCTCCTCGACAATGGCTGCCTCACCGGCCCCTGCACCGATGGCGACGCCACAGGCCGTGGCTACGGCACGGCACCGGTGAGCCTAGATGAACGCTACTTCCCGCTGAGCCGAACCGAAGGTTTCACCGCCGACACAGGGCTCACCTACGGCGAGAGCTACCGCTACGAACTCACCTACTTCAACGCGGCCGGCTACCCCTCCGAGGCCACCTCGTTCGAGTTCCGCGTCGGCTGTAACCTCAACGGCGACCCCGACGGCGTCTGCGGCCAGGCGCTCCCCTCGGTGCGCAGCAAGCCCAACCCCTTCGGCTTCTTCGTCTCCTACGTCGCGAGCTGCGACTACCCAGGCTACGATGGCGACGAGCGCTGCGACGCACTCGACTGGGATTGCGATGGCGCGCCCCACACAGAGGCCGGCATCGCCCTCGAAGAGGCCTGCTTCTCGCCCGGTCTCACCGATCCCACCCGCGCCGTCGGCCTCTGCACCGACGGCCTGCAGACCTGCGAGGCAACCGGCAGCTGGGGCAGCTGCATCGGCGAAGTGACCGCCGCCGCGGAACGCTGCGATAGCTCGGACAACGACTGCGACGGCAGCTCGGACGAAGACTTCGACCTCGTCACCGCCTGCGATGGCCCCGACGCCGACAGCTGCACCGATGGCGCCCCCCGCTGCTCAGACGATGGCGCCGGCACCACCTGCGACGACCGCGGCCCCACCATCGCCTACGACTTCCGCGATGGCACCGGCACCTCCGCAACCGATGCCAGCGGCGGAGGTCAGCCGCTCACCCTGCTCGGTCCCACCTACCTCCGCGATGGCCTCAACGATCGGGCGCTCTCCTTCGATGGCCTCAACGACCGCGCCACGGGCACCACGACCGGGCTGAGCCGCGACGCGGGCACCATCTCCTTCTGGGCGCGACCCGACTTTGCCCCGACCGATTCGGGCAGCCACGGCTTCTTCCAGACCGGCCTCTCCGTCAACGCCACCAACTGGTTGAGCGGCTCGAAGGGCTTTGGTGCCGACCTGCTCTTCCGCTTCGGATCGACCGCTGGAGGCTGCTGCACCAACGACCTCAGCATCCCCGCAACAGGGCTCTGGACCGCAGGCGACTGGAGCCATTTCGCCTTCGTCTGGGACAGCGCGGCAAACCGGCTCGCGCTCTTCGTCGATGGCCTGCTTGCTGGTCAGCGGACCGACGCCACCTTCGACGGCCCGGCCCTCGCTGCGACCATCGAGTTCGGCATCGGACAGCTGGCCTGGTTCGAGGGCGACCTCGACGAGATCGCACTCCATGGCCGCGCCCTCTCCGATGCCGAGATCGCCGCCGACGCCGCGCGGCGCGGTCTCGACACGCTCGGTGTCAACGCCGAGTTCTGCGACGGTCTCGACAACGACTGCGACGCCACAGCAGACGAGGGCTACGCGCTCGGTACATCTTGCGATGGCGCGGATGCGGACGACTGCAGCGACGGCATCTTCGTCTGTGCCGGCGGCCAGACCGCAGCGCTCTGCAGCGACGGCGCCTACGCGGTGCTCGACCTCAACGATCTCGTCGGTGGCCTCGCCCCGGACGACGGCGGCGACGGCCACAACGCCACGCTCGGCAGCGCAGCCACGCTCGGCAGCGATGGCGGCCGCACCGCGCTTGCGCTGAGCAAGCGGGCTGACGGCTACCTGCAGGTGCCGGCACCGGCGCTCGACACAACCGTCTTCACCGTCGCCTTTGCCGCCCGCACCAACCCGACCGCCGGCCCGCGCGAGGCGCTCGTGACCCGCTTCGGCCGCGGCGCTGCAGAAGACCCCGCCGCCTGCGATGCCGCCTTCGGCCTCTTCACCGACGGCATGGTCGTGCTCGACTGCGAGACCTTCGCATCACCCACCCTCGCCGCCGCACTCGCCACTCACAGCTGGACCGACGTCGCCGCGACCTACGACGGCACCACGCTCGCACTCTTCGTCAACGGCGTGGCAGCTGAGCAGTTCGCCATCGCCCGGAGCCGCATCGCCTGGAGCGCCGACTACTGGTTCGGCGTCGACCTCGAAAGCGAGGGCGGCGGTTTCCTCGATGCCGACGCGCTCGACGGCTGGATCGACAGCGTCGCCATCTACCAGACCGCCCTATCCGCGGCGCAGGTGGCAACCCTCGCGGCGTCCGGCGTACCCGCCTCGGACCGCAATGCGGAGCTCTGTGACGGCCTCGACAACGACTGCGACGGCACTGTGGACGATCCCTTCGAGCCCGCGCTTGGAGACGCATGCTCCGCCGGCCTCGGTACCTGTGCCGAGAGCGGAGCTGTCGCCTGCACCACCGACCGCCGCTCCTCCTCCTGCGATGCGGTGGCGGGGAGCCCGTCGCTCGAGCTCTGCGACAGCGTCGACAACGACTGCGACGGCCTCACCGACGAAGACTTCCCCACGCTCGATAGCGCCTGCACCCGGGGCGTCGGCGCCTGCCGCGCCAACGGCATCCGCGTCTGTGCCAGCAGCGGCCTCACCGTCACCTGCAACGCTACCCCCGGCGCATCCCGCGCAGAGACATGCGACGGTATCGACAACGACTGCGATGGCGCCACAGACGAAGGTGCGCTCGGCGCCGCGCTCACGACCACCTGTTACGCCGGCACGGGCGCCAGCCTCGGCGTCGGTGTCTGCAGTGCGGGCACGGCCACCTGCGCGGGCGGGGTCTTCGGAGACTGCGTCGGAGATACCGTCCCCTCTGCTGAGCGGTGCGACGGCCTCGACAACGACTGTGACGGCCTCGAAGACGAGACCTTCCTGACGCTCGGCGACAGCTGCACCGTTGGCACCGGCGTCTGCGCCAACAGCAGCGCCTTTGTCTGCGATGCCGATGGCCTCGATGTGCACTGTGCGGCAGTCGAGAGCCCTGCACTGACCGAGATCTGCAACGGCGAAGACGACGACTGTGACGGCCTCGTCGACGAGGTCGGCCGCAGCGCGACCCTCGCCATCACACAGGTCCACGCAGGCGACCCCAACTTCGACTACGCCACCTGCACCACCAGCACGGGCGGCACGGAGTGCATGGCGCTCCTCGTGACGGTCACCAACACCGGCGCAACGGTCATCCCCGCCAGTGCACGCGTCGCCATCGATCTTGTCGAGGCGGCGACCACCCGCGTCGGCGGTCCGATGCAGGTGGGACGGGCCATCCAGCCCGGCACCAGCGAAGACTTCGTCCTCTGCTGGGAGAATGGCGTGAGCCGGCGGAACGGCCTCCTCCGCGCGACGCTGCTCGATGAGAACGACGCCCTCCGCTGCCTCGAGGTGGTCGCCAATCGCGCCGATACCGACTTCGCCGACTGCGGCCGCGAAGCCTGCGACGGCTACGACAACGACGCAGACGGCTTCGCTGACGAGTCGCCCGAGACCTGTCGCAACCAGGTGGGCGACGGCACCCAGCGCTGCCTCGCAGACACCACCACCTCCGACGCCGAAGACTTCCTCTGTCAGGCCACCGCCGTGGCGCCACCCTCACGCTGCGCAACCGCGGGCTGCCCTGCCGGCCAGTTCTGCGCGCCGAGCGGCGCCTGCTTGGCGCTCTGTGTGGTCCACACCGACTGCGGCGAGGGGCAGCGCTGCCAGGCCGGCCACTGCGCGCAGCAGAGCTGGAGCCAGCCCGAGGCGCCCGCAGCCGGCGCACCCGCAGACAAATCCGGTGCCGCGCCCGCAGGCTGCTCCGCCGCTGGCTTGCCCGCCGACCTCTGGCTGCTGCTCCCGCTGCTGGCCCTGCGGCGGCGGCGGTGGCATTCTGCAGCTCGGATCGAATAGTCATCGTGCAAGGGCGTCCGTCTGTCTGGTCGAAGTTCTCTCAGGAGCCGTTCGAAACGAGGTGAAGCATGAGGTTGAGCCGGTTTGGGTTGTTGGGCGTCTCGCTTCTTCCTTCTCTGATCGTCGCTTGCGACGATACAGGCTCTCTCACCCCGTCGGACCTCTCCCGTTTCACAGAGGCTCCTCTCGACGCGCGCGATGGCTTTGCCATCTCGGTCTCCTCCGAGGGCCAAGCGAAGCTGCTGGATGAGGTCGCCGCTCCCTCCGCCTTTCGCGCCGCACCTGCCGCGCTCTGCGGACTCGATGTCGCAGTCGTTGGCGGCCGGCCCGGGGCGCTCGAACTCTCCATCGTCGGCACGGCGTTCGACGGCGACTGCGACCCTGCGGCGCCCGGTCCGCTCTTCTGCGTCGATGTGCGCCTCCGCGCGACAGACGCCATCGTTTCGGAGGAGACAGCGATTCAGCTCACCTCCCTCGTTCCCGCATTGGGCTACAGCCCCGTGAACGCCGATCTTGCCGCCGGCGCCTCGGGGTTGGGGGGCTGGGCCTACGGCAGGCTCGATGCGACCCGACAGGAGGTCACACGGCGCTGGATCTTCGAGCGGAGCGGCGGCGAGTTCGTTATCCGAGGTCGCATTGTAGGCGTTCAGCAAGAGCGCTGCGATGGCCGCGACAACGACTGCGATGGCAGAACCGATGATGGGGCAGGCTGCTTCGCAGCGGGAGAGGCCTGCTCCGCCGGCTCTGACTGCTCCACCGGGCTCGATTGCATCGACGGCGCCTGCCGCGTTCCACCGCTCCCGCTCGGCGCGAGCTGCGCGGTCGATGCCGACTGCGCGTCGAACCACTGCGCGACGGGGCCTGAAGGCACAGCAAACGACCGTTGTGCACCCGCCGGCATGATCTGGATACCCGAGGCGGTCTTCACGATGGGCTCCCCTGTCGGTGAACTCGGCCGGCAGGAGCTGGGTGAAAAGCTCCGCAAGGTCGCCATCAGCCGCAACTTCTTCATCGGTCGTACCGAGGTGACGCAGCGGGAGTGGAAGGCAGTGACAGGCGGCGTGAACCCCTCCTACTTCCAGACCGCAACGGGAACCTCGTCGAGCACCGCCAACGCCAACGATGACGGGCCAGTAGAGAACATCGAGTTCTTCGCCATGCTCGCCTTCGCCAACGCCAAGTCCCGCGGAGAGGGGCTGCAGGAGTGCTACACGTTGACCGGCTGCAATCCGGGCACGACAGATTGGTATGACGGCACCTATCCCTGTGGCCTCGCCACCTTCGCGGGCCTCGACTGCGACGGATACCGCCTCCCCACCGAGGCCGAGTGGGAGTATGCTGCGCGGGCTGGGACTGCGACCGCCACCTACGTGGGCGACCTCACCGCCACGCTCACGGGCGACACCACCACGCCGGCCATCGCCTGGACCTACAACAGCTCCGGCTTCCGCACCAAGCAGGTTGCGCAGCTCCTCCCCAACGCCTTCGGTCTCTATGACATGCTCGGCAACGTGGAAGAGCCGGTTTGGGATGTCTTCCTCGTCAACGATGCCACGCCCACCTACGACCGCATCCTCACCGACCCCGTCTTCTCTTCAGGCACCGACACCCGCCGTTCGCGTGGCGGTGGCGCCTTAAGTTGGCCGCAGAGCATCCGTGCCGCGGCCAGCAACTCGTTCTCGGCGAACTTCGCCCGCAGCTCGACGCGGGGTCTCCGTCTCGTCCGCACGCAGCGGTTTGCCGCGGGCGATGGCGGGTGCGGCACGGGCGAGCACTTCGACGGAGCAGGCTGCGTTGCAGATGTTCGGGCCTGCACGCTTGAAGACGGAACGGGCCAGCAGCAGTGGAGCAACGGTTCCTGGAGCAAGTGTCTGCGGACCGCCTGCGATGCGGGCTATGTGGGCTACAAGAATGTCTGCTTCCTGCCGGCGCGCGTCCCCCGCGAAGACTGCACGAGCTGCTCCGGCAGCACAGGCGAAGCGGGTATCCGCAACTGCGGTCCGAATGGCGACGAGATCTGCGGCCTGAGCCTCACCGTTGATGGCGGGTTGGCGAGTGGCCGGCAGACCTCGACCTTCCGGCTCGACAAGTTTGAGGTCACGGTGGCCCGCTTCCGTCGCTTCGCGCAGGCTTGGCAGGATGGCTGGCGCCCCACCGTCGGGAGCGGACTCCATAGCCACCTTCGTGGCGGCGCCGGTCTGCCGGTTGGGACCGGCTCGGAGGTCGGCTGGCAGGATGCGTGGACCGGCAACATCGGTCGCGACTATGTCTGGGACGGTACCCTCGGTTCGTCCGGCAACTTCGTTGCCACGGGTGCAGAGCCGGCCGATCTCACCGCCTGGTTCGCACGGCTCTGCGCTGGTGCGCGAGGCAACGGCACCTTCACAGCGGGGCCGAGCGTGCGCGAGAACCTCCCGATGGACTGCGTGAACTGGTTCGAGGCGCAGGCCTTCTGCATCTGGGATGGCGGCTTCCTGCCCAGCAATGCCGAGTGGAGTCATGCCGGTTCGGGAGGCCCACTCTCTCGCCTCTATCCATGGGGCAGCACCACGCCGGATCGCACGCTGGCCTCCTGCTTCACCTGCGGCTACAACCTCATCGAGGTGGGCAGCCGACCGCTCGGCGACAGCTACTATGGTCAGAGCGACATGGCGGGGAACCTCTACGAGTGGACCTACGACGCCTATCGCGTCTCGCCGCCGACCTGCACTGACTGCGCGACGGATCAGGCCGCGTTGTCCGACACGGGCCGCTACTTCCGTGGCGGGGCGTGGAACACCAGCACCACGGCCCTGCAGGTCATGAACTCGGTCAACCTGAACTACTACCCCGTGTTCCGCGACACGCAGAAGGGAGTGCGTTGCGCACGGACGCCTGAGCTGACCGGCGAGTAATCGGTCCCGCCCCTAGCCCCGCTTCTCGAGCAGCCCTGCCGCGTCCACCGCATACTCCCAGCGGAACTTGCGGGCGATGACCTCCTCGGCGCCGGCCGCCGACCAGCCGAGCGAGATGAAGCCATCGAGGATCATGCGGCAGATGCGCTGGCTCTCTTCGACGCCGAGCCGCGTCACCATCACCGCGCGCGCCGGCTCGAACTTGTGGGCGAACAGGGCGCTGATGGCATGGATGCGGGCATCCTCGTGGTGGTCATCCACAAAGGGCAGCATCGCCGCGGCTACCTCGTCGTCCACCAGCTCCGTGGCCTCCTGGAGCATGGCGAACTTACGGTCGGGCGAGCGCCAGTAGTCGTTGTCCATGCCGCGGAGCTGCTCGAGCACAAAGGCGCGGCGCTTCTCGATCGACCAAAACCGGGCGAGCACTTTCAGCGCCCAGTGGGGAGAGGACTTGGTGGTCTGCGCGTAGGCGGCCACCTCGTCGGCAATGCCGTCCCCCAAGTCCACGAGCACATCGTAGGTGAATCGCTTCTCCTGCTCGTCGGTCGTGTAGTTGGGCGCGATGTGCTCAAACCGGGTCAGCAGCACACGGATCGAGGCCGTATCGCCGCCGCGGACCAGGCCTGCTGCGTTCTGCACCGCGTCGAGCCGGTCGGCCGACTGGTAGTACATGTTGGTCAGCTTCTTGAGGCAGCCCGCCCGCGTTCGCTGAACCTTGGCTTCTTTCGAAAAGTAGTCGGCGAGACCCATGGCATCTTCTCAGTAACGGGTGAGCGGCAGGTATCTGTCCCGATGCGTCAGTGTCAAGGCAGAGAGCCGGAGGCGGCCGCGTAACATCGTCGTTGCGGGCTCCATTCCCCACGCCACCTTGTCAGGTCGGCAGACGAGGCAGCCCTCGGGTGTAGACCTGCGCGAAGGGGGGCGCTGGGTCGCAGAAGAGCCAGGTGTGGAGCAGTGTCTGTGCCTCCTCCTCGGTCGTCAGCGGGCCGGATGCGGCGAGTGCGACAAGGTCTGCGGTGAGCCCCGCTGCGATGCGCCCCGACCGGAGCCCCAGCGCCTCGGCGCCTGCCCGGCTCCCTGCGGAGAGCAGCGTGGCAGAGGGCTGCAGCAGCCCCCGCGCGGGGTAGGTGAGGGCGTTGCGCCGTTCGCGCCGGAGCCGCTCATGGAACTCCATCAGCCGCATCTCTTCGCGGGGCGAGACGGAGGTCTGCGAGTCGCTCCCGATGGCAATGGGCACGCCGGCCTCGATGAGGTTGAAGGCCTCCAGAAAGCCGTCGCCCAGGTCGCGCTCCGTCGTCGGGCAGGCGCAGACGGTGGTCCGGCTTTCGCGGAGCCGTTCGAGGTCGCCGGCAGCAAGGTGGGTGCCGTGAACAACCGTCGCGTGGGGCCCGAGGAAGCCGACGGAGGCGAGCACCTCGAGCGGCTCGGTACCGTACTCCTCGATGCTCTCGCGCAGCTCACGCCGCTGCTCGCAGGCATGGATGTGGAGCGGCAGGTCGAGCAGGCTGGCCTCCCGTGCGACGGCCTGCAGGGTGGCGCGGCTACAGGCGCGGAGAGAGTGGCAGCCTAGCGCAACCGAGACGCCGTCGCCGCTCAGTCGGTCGCGGAGCCGCGCGGCATAGGCGAGGTAGGTGGCGGCATCGGTGGTATCGAAGCGGCGCTGCCCGCCAACCAGCGCCCGGTTGTGGCCGCCCCGCTCGTAGGCGACGGGGATGAGCACCATGGAGAGGCCCGCAGCCCGGGCCGCCTCGCAGTGCACCGCAGCGAGCGCCTCCTGGGGCTCATACCAGCCAAGATCGGGGCGCCGGTGCAGGTAGTGGAACTCTCCGACCGAGGCGTAGCCCTGCGCGACCATCTGGCGGTAGCAGGCGAGTGCGACCGCGTAGGCTTCCTCAAGATCGAGCGCGCCGGCAACCGCAAACATCTTGTCCCGCCACGACCAGAAGTCGTCCTCGGTGTGGCCCGCATCGAGGTGCTGGGTCGCGCCGCGCATTGCCCACTGAAAGGCGTGAGAGTGGGCGTTGTGGAAGGCGGGAAGAAGCAGCGCCTGATCGGTCGCCTCATCCTGTTCGAGCGGCGTTACGGCAGTGATGAGCCCGCCCTCGATGCAGACCCGCTGACGCGGCAGCAGCCGCCCGTCGCTCCAGATCCATTCCGCCCGAAGCGTTCGCGAGGCCAGAGGTGCCAAAGGCTAGAAGGAGCCCGAGACGGTGAGGCCGTCGCGGGCGGCCTCCGTGTAGGCAAACACTTGGCGCGCCTCAGCCACCATGCTGTCGATCGCGTCGTCGGTCCGCCGCGGGTCGTGATGGGTCAGCAGCAGTCGCTTGGCGCCCGTTGCCAGCGCCAGCGCTGCAGCATCGAGGTTGGTCGAGTGTCCCCAGCC
>JBIIFW010000408.1:0-2766 GCA_044236985.1 Bradymonadia bacterium
GTAGCCCGACCAAGCCTGCCACTTGGCAACGCGGTCGGCTCTGTTACACTGCTCCCCCCGTGGTTCGACACGGAGCGTCATTGGTGGAGCCTGCCATGAAGTTCACTGCCCCCGTTCTCTCTGCCCTGTTCCTCGTCGGCTGCGCGGGCTCTGACACCGTAGCCAGCGGTCGCGACGAGGGCGAAAGCACCGAAGACACGAGCCGGCCGGCAATCTCCGATGGCGATGCGACCGACTCCGGAACCTCGGGTTCGGGAGCGACATCTGACACGGGCACCGACACCTCGACGGGCACCGACACCTCGACGGGTGCCGACACCACGACGGGCACCGACACCACGACGGGCACTGACACCACGACCGGTACCGACACCAGCACCGCCATCTGTGGCGACAGCGTCGTTGATGCCGGCGAAGAGTGCGACGACGGCAACCGCCGCGCCGGCGACGGCTGCTCCTTCAACTGCAGCATCGAATGCGGCACGGGCAACGACAACGATTTCGACGGCGTCTGCAACGCGGACGACATCTGCGCCGGCTTCGACGACAACCTCGATGCCAACGGCAACGGCATCCCCGACGGTTGCGACGCCAGCACCGAGGTCTGCGACGACCGCATCGATAACGATCGCGACGGCGCCACCGACTGCATCGACACCGACTGCGCTTCGCTTGCCATCTGCACCGCCGGCACAGGTACCGAGACCAACTGCTCCGACCTGCGCGACAACGACGCAGACTTCCTCATCGACTGTGACGACCCCGACTGCGACTTCGAGGTCGCCTGTTTCGGCGGCGGAGGCGGCGGCTTCGAGACCAACTGCACAAACGGCCGTGATGACGACGGCGACTTCCTTACCGACTGCATCGACGACGACTGCGAGTTCGACATCGCCTGCTTCGGCGGCGGCGGCGGCTTCGAGACCAACTGCAGCAACGGCATCGACGACGATGGCGACTTCGACATCGACTGCCTCGACTTCGACTGCGACTTCGACATCGACTGTTTCGGCGGCGGCGGCGGCTCGTTCGGCCTCGAGACCAGCTGCTTCAACGGCACCGATGACGATTCGGACGGCCTCACCGATTGCACAGACGGCGACTGCATCTTTGATGCAAGCTGCCCGCCTCCGGTCAATTCTCCCGGCGAGAACTGCGCCAACGGCGTCGATGACGATAGCGACGTTGCCATCGACTGTGACGATGCCGAATGCCAAACCGCCGCCAACTGTCTGCCGACGGGCGCTGCCGGCACCTGCGCCGACCCCTTCGCACTGGCTGGCTTCGGCCATTACAGCGTGCCTCCCACCAGCACCGACCGTCAGGCTGCAGCCTGTGGCCCCTTCGCTGGCGGAGACCGCGTCATCGCCTTCACCTCTCCTGTGAGCGGTCCTGTCTGCGTCACCGCGCTCGGCAGCTCCGATGACCTGGCCATCGAGGTCCGCACCACCTGCAACCGGGCCGCCTCTGCTGTGGCCTGCGAAGACGACAGCATCGGTCTCGACCCTGTCGTCGGCTTCACCGCCGTCGCGGGGACCACCTACTACATCATCTACGATGCCTACTTCTCTGGCCTCGACGCCTGGGCCTTCTACAACTACCTCGGCCCCTGCCTCTGAGGCGGTCGGACGAGTTCAGAGCCGCTTCGCTCTGACCGCCAAGAAGAGCGGGATCTCGGCGCGCGACCGGTTCTCTTCGGTAGAACGCGGGCCGCTTGTGCTGCGTCGGTTGCTGGCCCACTCCTCGAGGCCGTCCACCGCGAAGCCAGCCCTCGCGAGCGCCGCCACATAGAAGCCCAACGGCCGGTGATAGGTCTTCGTCACCACCGGCTTCGCGCCTCGCGCCACCTGGCCCGGGTTCATCACGATCTCGCTCCCGAACGGGGTTAGATAGCTCTCGATGGTCCGGAGCTGGACCGACCCCTGGGCGATGGAGTCGCGCCACATCCAGCCGCTCTTCGCAGGCGCCCGGAAGGCAGGGTGGAGCATAACCAACAGCAGCGTCCCGCCCGCCTCGATGCGCCCCGCGAGCTGCGCCAACATCCCGTCGATGGGATCGATATTCATAACCGCCATGATGCAGAGGGCCGCGTCGAATCGGCCCGCTACCTTGGCACTGGTCAGCACCGACTCTAGCGCGCGCGCGTCGCCCGTCACAAAGCGGCTCCGGCGACCGGCCTCGCCCCGTGTGCGCAGCCGCGCCTCCGCCGCCGATATCAGCCCGGCTGCGGCATCCAGCCCCACCACCTCGCAGCCCCGCTGCGCGAGTGCCTCGCTCACATAACCCTGCCCGCAGGCGAGGTCGAAGACCCGCTTCGGAAGCGGCTGCGGGAGCATTCGGAGCACCCCCGGAAGGATGGTCTCAGAGAAATGGTCGTGCTGACCTTCGCCCACCAGCCCGTCGTACCAGGCCGACACGTGGTCCCACCCCTTGGCAGCGTCATAGGAACCGGTCGCGGAGGGCGCCCCTCCCTGACGGGGTGCGGGCCGAAAATTCGGTTCGTTACGACGCGGCGGTCTCAAGTTGCAGGCTCCAGTCGGCAGAACTGCTCATACTCCGTGAACCCCGTGAAGGTAGCATGGTCGCCACACATCTTGCACCCCGGGTCGCGACGAATCTTGAGCTCACGGAACTTCTGCTCCAGCGCGTCGTAGAGCATCAGGCGGCCCACAAGCGGTGAGCCCAGACCGAGCAGCAGCTTGATGACCTCCGTCGCCTGCAGCAGCCCCATCGTCCCGGGCAGGACTCCCAGGACGCCAGCCTCCT
>JBIIFW010000409.1:0-2763 GCA_044236985.1 Bradymonadia bacterium
TGAGGCCGCCGAAAAGGCCTCTGGCGGCGCGAAGAGGCGGTCTTCTTTGAGGACGGACTGAAGGTTCTGGCTCATGGCGCGGCGCTCACGGGGGAGTTGAATCGGGAGGCGTATCGTCTTGCAACGCACCGTTTGTCGCAAGGTAAATGCAGAAAGAGTGCTATGACGCACATCTGCCTGCATCAAACCTGTTCACGGCGCATCCAAGAAGGCATCACACCCCGAGGTTATCCCGTGGAACAGGTCGCCGTTCATCCCCAGCTCAAGCAGGTCCTCGTCTGCTGCAACCAGCGCGGAGCAGAGTCCACCATGCCTAGCTGCGGCGACACCGGCGCCGAGGTCTACGCCAAGCTGCGTGGCTGGGTCACCCGCTACGGGCTGACCAGCCGCATCTACGTCACCCAAACAGCCTGCCTCGGCTGGTGCCACGGCGAAGGCGCGATGATCGCCATCCAGCCAGACGGAATCTACCTCCGTGGCGTGAAGCCCGCAGAGGTAGAGCAGGTCATCGAGCGCTACCTCAAGGGCTAACGCTCGACGGCAAGGCCAGCCTGGTTCCAAGCGATCATGCCGCCCGACAGGTTGAAGGCCGAGGTGAAACCCTGGTTCGCCAGCCAGCCCGTCGCATTGGCCGAACGGCCGCCCGAACGGCAGATGAGCAGATAGGTCGCGGTCGGCTCCCACCCTGCAGCAGCCTGCGGCAGCGTCGCGAGCGGCACAAGCTCCGCGCCGGCGACGTGGCCGAGCTGGTCGGAAAACTCCGAAGGCTCGCGCACATCGATCAGCCGGACCCCGTCGAGCGCGGTTGCCGCGAGGCCGGGTGCCACTTCGCGGAAGCCGTAGGGCGTGGTGCCGGAGAGTTCGTCGAGGGTCGGCATGGTGCGTTCGCTTTGGTGTTAGGCGCCGCCGATCCGGATCTGCCGGATGGCACGGATGGCGGTTGGGTCGCCGGTGAGTTTCGCCGCCTCGTCGGCCAGCTGCTCGAGCTGCTCCGGCGAGAGGGGATGGTCGATGGCCACCACCTCGTAGGCGATCCCATACTCGGTGAAGTCGCGGTGCTGGCTGAGCAGGTTGCCTGCGCCGGCTGCGTAGATGGCGTCGTCGACAGCCTTCTTCGTGCCGCGGGTGTCGGCGTGCACCACGGTCATGATGTGCGAGACATCATCGGCATCATCGAGGCCGACCACATGCTTGGGACCGAAGACGCAGTTGCGAAGCCGTCCACGGGTCGAGAGGTGGTGGGCCGTCGCTGCAACATGGGTGGCGATGCGGGGCTGCGCCTCCAGCGTCGCCGCGCCGATGTGGGGCGTGGCGTAGATCTGCGGGTAGGCCGCGTAGGGGTTGACCCAGGGGTCCTTCGCGTCGCTCGGCTCGACCGGGAAGACATCGACCATCGCGGCGCCAATGTAGCCCCGCTTGACCGCCTCGATGAGGGTTTCGGTGTCGTGAATCTGGCCGCGGGCCGCATTGATGAAGAGGCGTGGGCTGGGCCGCTCCTTCTGCGCCATCGCCGCAAAGTGCTCGAGCTGCAGCAGGTTCTCGTTGCTCCGGCCCCGGTAGTCAGAGGCTGAGATGTGGGCCGACACGACATCGGCAGCGGCGAAGAGCTCGGCGATGTTGGGCACAAAGCTCCAACCCATCGTCTCGCCCACCTCCTTGGCAACGTCGCGGTTGTCGTAGAAGACAATCTTCATGCCGAGGGCCTGCGCGAGCTGGGCCACCTGCTTGCCGATGTTGCCGAGTCCGAGGAGGCCGAGCGTCTTGCCCTGCACCTCGAAGCGACTGTCTTGCGACTTGTTGAAGGTGTTGGCGCGGGTCTCATCGACCGCCTGGAAGATGCGGCGGCAGAGGAGGATCATCTCTCCGATGACCAGCTCTGCGACCGAGCGGCCGTTGGAGACGGGATCGTTGATGACCAGAATGCCCCGCTCGGCGCAGGCCCGCTTGTCGACCGAGTCGTCGCCGATGCAGCAGAGCACAACCGCAAAGAGGTTGGGGGCAGCGTCGAGGACCGCCGCGGTGATCTGCACGCGGGACCGCTTGAAGATGAGCTCGTAGGGCGCAGCCTGCAGCAGGGCGATGAGCTCAGCGTCGCCTGTCGGTGTGATGGCGGGGCGGAGGGGCTCAATGCCAAGCTCGCGCAGGTGGCGGTCGAGCGATGGGTCGGGCGACTCGAGAACCAGCGCGTGCCGGAAGGGGCCAACGCCAATGCGGGGCCGAAACGAGGCGCTCATGACGGAACTACTTTTTGCCTTCGAGCTGCGGCTTGAGGAAGCGCTGCAGGAGCTCGCTCACCACATCGACCTGGGTGCGGCCGGTGCGGTCGCAGTATTCGCGGAGGGCGTCATGCGCCTGGGTGGTGATCCAGACGGGCTTCTTGGCATCGGTGCTCATGGAGACTCCAAAGGTTGGGTTCAGATGAACCAGACGCCGCCAAGGAAGCGGTCGTTGCCGTCTGCCTTCGGCAGCCGGGGACGCTGAGCAGGAATCGCGGCCTGGGGCGCGCGGGCAGGACGCTTGGCCGACTCAGCTGCAGGGGCTGCAACCTTCGGCTCGGCGCCGCCAAGACCCGATGCCGGGTCGAGGTCGTCGAGGTGGTCGATGACCAGACGGCTCGCCACATCGACCATCGATTCCTTCGTCAGCTTGGAATACTGCTTGAGGATGGCGTGGGCCGACTCATCAACCCAGACGGGCTTCTTGTCACTCATGGCGGGCACTTGGGTCAGCGCCACGCAGGGGCGTGGCGGTCGCTTCGAAGGT
>JBIIFW010000411.1:0-2755 GCA_044236985.1 Bradymonadia bacterium
TGCGCTTGCCGCGCGGGAGGCGGGCGCCAAGGTGCTGGTCTGCGACGCAGGTCAGGGAGCGAGCCTCCACTGGTCGGGGTTGGGCCACCTGTTCGGGCCGATCGCACCGCCGCCCGCCGCGTTGGGCAGCCTCCCGACGGTGGCGAGCAGCAGCCGCAAGTGGGGGCCGGGCGAACGCATCGCGGCGCTCGGGCAGGCCTGTCCGAACCACCCCTTCTTGCAGCTCGGCTGGGGCGCCGATGAGGTGCAGCGTCGCACGGAGCGTGCGCTGCGGCTGCTGGGCATGGAGGCCGCGGTGCAGCCTCGGGCGCTCGCGCTTCCCGTGACCGAGGGGCTGCTGCGGAGCGCCGACCTCGTGCCGGCGGGCATGATGACGACGGCGCATCGCAGCCCCACCTTTGTTGGCTTTTCTGCGATGCCCTGCTGCACGGCCGCCTGGCTTGCGGCGATGTGGCGGGATGCGGGACTGGGGGAAGCGGAGTCGTTTGAGGTCGCGTCGGAGCAGCGTTGGGGCGGGCTGCTCCAGGCGGCGGCTGCCACGGCGGGCTGGGATGTCGAGGCCTGGCATGCGCTCCTGCGGCTGGCGCCCGGCGAGGGGCCGGTAGTCTTGCCGCCGCTGCTCGGGGGCTCGTTTGAGCGGGCCGCGCTGCTCCGGGCGGCGCTATCGGAGCGGCTGGGCCGGCCGGTGCTTGAGCTTGCTGCAACGACGGAGCCGGCATGGGGGCTGCGGCTTCGGGCGCAGTTGGACCGAGCGCTCGCGGAGGCCGGCGTAGAGAGAACGGGCGGGCTGGGCAGCGCTGCGGAGGCGGGAGCCTCGTGCTGGAAGGTCGCTTCTGGATTGCTCGAGGCCGACGCGCCGGCGCTGCTCCTGGCGACGGGGTCACCGGCCTGGCGCGGTAGCGCCGCTGTCGCAGCGCGATGGACGACGCCGGCAGGTTCCGCGGTGGACGCGACGGGGCCTGCGCCCTGGTTGCCGCAGGGTTCGGGTGTTCAAGGGATCGCAACCGACAGGCGGCTCTCTGTCTTGGGTGAGCGGCGCCTCTTCGCCTGCGGCGGCGCGCTCGCCGGCCACGACGCCGCGCGGGATCAGACGGCCTTTGGCTTGGCGGTAGCGACCGCCGTTGAGGCCGCCAAACAGGCACTCGAGGAGGCTGGCTCATGAAGCGCCTGCACGCACTCGCCCTGCTCGCCTACTACTTCTGGCGCCACTGGCTCCTCAAGTTGACCTTCCGTTACAATGCCGGTGGTGAGGGCCGATTTCTCTCGAACTACCGGCCCGATCACATCGAGCCGCTCAGCCGGTCCGAGCGGAAGCTCCGGCCTCGGGCCATGAGCTGCATCGGCTGCGGCCTGTGCGATGCCGTCTGCCTGCCCGCCGCGGCTGCGCCCGAGGGGCCGCTGAGCCTCTCGTCGCTCATGCTGGCGGCCGGCCGCGACGGCACGGTGGCGGCCTCGGCGAAGGTTGACGCAGACCGGCTCCGCTGCACCGACTGCGGCGCCTGCGAGCCGCTCTGCCCGGCCGGCCTGCCCATCGTCAGGATGCTGGCGGAGCTCCGCGGCGAAGAGGTTGCGTGAGCGATGGCCGGCCCGCCTTTCTCTCGCTGACGGCCGACGAGGCGGGCGAGGCCGCGCGAGCGGCCGGTTACGCGCCGTTGCATGCGATGCGGCTCCGGCGGACGCTGCTGGCAGGCGGCGATCCGATGGCAGATGAGGCGGTGCCCGAGCGGCTGCGCCAGGCCTTCGACGCCCGCTTCGCCTGGCTCGACACCTCCATCGTCACCCACTCTCCAAGCAGCGACGGGTCGTGCAAAATCCTGTTACGGCTCGCCGACGGCCGCTCGGTGGAGGCCGTCCACCTGCCCGGCGCGACGGCTCCGCCCCACCTCGACACAGCGATGCGACCGGCGCGGGCCGCAGCAGGATCAGCCTGCATCTCGTCGCAGGTGGGCTGCGCGATGGCCTGCCGCTTCTGCGCCTCGGGCCTCGACAAGGTTGCCCGCAACCTGACTGTCTCGGAGATTCTGGAACAGGTGGTTCACCTGCGGAGGCGGGGTTCGGTAGAACGGATCGTCTTCATGGGGTCGGGCGAGCCGACGCAGAACCTGCAGGCGGTGGCGGCGGCGCTCGACATCCTGCGGGACGAGGCCGGCATCGGGCCGCGGCACGTGATTGTCAGCACGGTCGGGCCGGCGGCGGCCATCGACCGCCTGACCGCAACCGGGCGGAAGTTCACGCTGGCGCTTTCGTTGCACAGCGCGCGCGCCGCGACCCGGGCTGAGCTCATCCCGACGCAGACGAAGGCGACGCCGGCATCTCTGCTCGATGCCGCCGATCGCTTTGCGGCGGCGACCGGGCGGCCCTTTCAGGTCGAGATGGTGCTCCTGGCGGGCATCAACGATGGCGTCGAAGAGGCCGAGGCGATGGCAGCGCTGCTGGCGGGCCGGCGGGGCCACCTCTCGGCCATCCGCTGGAACCGGGTGGAGGGCATGCCCTTCGAGACGACGCCCTGGCCGGTTGCAAACGCCTTCGTGCGCCGGCTTCGTGCCGCGGGGGTCTCCGCGACGCTCCGCCGCACGGTGGGTCAGAGCGCCGATGGTGCCTGCGGGCAGCTCCGCGCGCGGCAGCTCGGGCTGACGCCGGAGTCAGGCAGGGCATGAACCCGAACGCCTATCAGTGTGGTTGACGCTACCGCGCGGTTCAGAGCATACTCGCTTTGATTCATTCGTCGTTCGGGAGCCCACCTATGTCGACCTCG
>JBIIFW010000412.1:0-2747 GCA_044236985.1 Bradymonadia bacterium
CTCCTTCTACACCCTTGTCGCCTACGACAGCGGCTCCGCCATTGCCGGTCTTCGCCTCGACGACGACGCGTCGCCCATCGCCGCCGGCCAGATCCGCGTGCAGATTGTCCACGTTGCCAACACCATCGGACAGGTCGACGTGCTGAACATCGCCTCCGGCGGTGCCGCCACGACGCTCCTCAGCGACCTCGACTTCGCCACCGCATCGGGCACGCTCGACATCCCCGCCGGCGCCTACACCGTGGGTCTCGACGTCAACAACGACCTCGCTGCAGACGTGATCTTCTCGCTCCCCGAGCTCACCGCCGGTGCCAACGCCACCGTCTACGCCATCAAGGATGCGATCGGTCCCTTCCTCGCGGCGCAGCTCGGCACCACGGTCCTCACCGTCCGCCCGAACCCCTAACTGCGGCGGTAGAGGACAACCACCCGGTCGCCGCCAGGCCCCGGGTAGGTGACCTCCGCCACCTCTGACCAACCAAGCCTCTCGGCCTCCGTGCCGAGGGGCTTGTTGCGTTCTGTGGCATAGCAGAGCAGGTGGCCCTGCTCACGGACGATGGGCCGCGCGAGCTCGAGCCAGACGAGCGGCTCGAAGACGGCGCGCGAGCAGGCCAGGTCCCAGGTTCGCTCCTGCTCTTCGAGCCGGCCTTGGACGACCTCCACATGGGGCAGCCCGACCATCACCTTCGCGGTGGTGAGGAAGCGGGCCCGCTTGAGGCGCGGCTCGAGACAGGTGACGCGCCAGGTGGGGCGGGCGATGGCGAGCGGGATACCCGGCAGACCGGCTCCGCTCCCGACATCAATCAGGCTTCCCGTCTCGCCGAGGCGGTCGAGGAGCGGGAGCGCGCGGAGCGAGTCGAGCAGCAGCTCTTCGGCGAACCGATCGCCGTCGAGGATGCCGACGAGGTTGGCCCGCTCGGAGCTCTCCTGCAGACCGCTCGCATAGGCACCGAACTTTGCGATGGCGCCGGCGGGTAGCCGCCAGCTCTCTGCAAACTCGGTTGCCGCCCGCTCGCTCGCCGTCCGAAGGTCAGAGCTTGAAGTTCTCGATTTCGTAGCGATAGCCCTGCTCCGTGAGGAAGAGTTGGCGACGGGTAGAGAAGTCCTGCTCGCTCGAGTCCTGCGTGACGACCGAATAGAACCGAGCCGAGTTGGTGCCGTTGGTCTTGGGGCGGAGCACGCGACCGAGCCGCTGTGCCTCCTCCTGGCGAGAGCCGAAGGTGCCCGAGATCTGGATAGCGACGTTGGCGTCGGGCAGGTCGACGGCGAAGTTGGCGACGCGGCTCACCACCAGGCGGCTGATCTCGCCCGACTTGAACTTGCCGTAGAGCTCTTCGCGCACCGGCTGCGGTGTCTCGCCTGTGATGATCGCGGCATCCAGCAGCTGCGCAACGTCGTGGAGCTGGTCGAGATACTGACCGATGATCAGCACCCGGTCGGCCGCATGCTCACGGGTGAGGTGGCTCACCACACGGAGCTTCGCCGCGTTGGTCGCGGCGAGGCGGTAGCGGCGCTTCTGGTCGGCGAGCGCATACTCCAGGCGGGTGTCGTCATCGCCAAAGGGGACCCGGATCTCGACGCAGGTCGCCTCGGCGACAAAGCCCTGCTTCTCGAGGACGCGCCAGGGCACGTCGTACTTCTTGGGGCCGATCAGGCTGAAGACCTCGTCCTCTTTGCCATCCTCACGGACGAGCGTTGCGGTCAGTCCAAGGCGGCGGCGACTCTGGAGGTTTGCGACGGCCCGGAAGACGGGCGCGGGCAGCAGATGGACCTCGTCATAGAGGATGAGGCCCCAGTTGTTTTCGTTGAAGACATGGAAGTGGGTGAAGGGGTCGGTCTTCTTCTTCCGGTGGGTCAGGATCTGGTAGGTCGTGATGGTGACCGGCTTGATCTCCTTCCGATCGCCCGAATACTCGCCGACCTGGTCGGGGCTGAGGTTGGTCTTGTCGAGGATCTCGTCGCGCCACTGGCGGAGGGCGGTGACGTTGGTGGTGAGGATGAGGGTCTGGGCCTTCACCTTGCTCATTGCGCCGATGCCAACGACGGTCTTGCCGGCGCCGCAGGGCAGCGAGACGACGCCCGAGCCTCCGCGCTCGGAGCCGCCCGCGTAGAAGGCGTCCACAGACTCGATCTGGTAGGGCCGGAGGCCGAACGGGGTGCCGCGGCTGCTCGTGGTGACCAAGTCTACCTCGAGGGGTGTTCCGGGCTCATAGCCCGCGAGATCTTCGACGGGGTAGCCGACCTGGATGAGCGCATGCTTCACGAAGCCGCGCTCGGTGATCTTCACCTGCACGCGGCCGTTCTCTACGGGGCCGAGCAGGAAGGGTGCAACCAGCCGGTGCATGCAGATTTCGGTGAGGATGATCGGATCATCCGAGGTGATGGCGAGGTGTTCGCCATCGGGCACCAGCTTGAGCCGGCCGTAGCGCGACATGTAGTCGTCCACGTCGGCGAGGACGTTGCCGGGGACTTCATACTTGGAGAGGGCGAGGAGCTGCCGCTTCACCTCCTCGGGCTTCCAGCCGAGCGCGGCGGCGTTCCAGAGCGAGAGCGGGGTGACCCGATAGGTGTGGATGTGTTCGGGCGACTTCACCAGCTCGGCAAAGCCGGCGAGTGCGTCACGCGCCTCTTCAAACTTTGGGGAGTGGGTCTCGAGCAAGATGGTCTTGTCGGACTGAACGATGACGGGGTTTTCGGCTCGAAAGGTCATGATTCGCCAACATCGCGTGCAGCGCACGGACGCCCAT
>JBIIFW010000413.1:0-2746 GCA_044236985.1 Bradymonadia bacterium
CGCAAGCGAGGTGGGCCTGGCAATCACCGTCTCCACGGCGACCCATGTCATGGCCTTTGTGCCCATCACGCTCATGAGCGGGAGCCAGAGCGTGACCTTCTACCTGTCGCAGCTCGGTCTGCCGGTCTGTGCCTCCATCGTGGCAAGTCTCTTCGTCTCGCTTATCTGGATTCCCTGGATTGGTGCGCACATTCCCTGGGCCATCCCCGGCATGCCGCCCGAAGAGGACAGGCCGCGGGTGGAGGAGAGGTTCGCCGGCTGGCTGGCTGTTGCGCTCCGCCACCGCGGCGACGTGGCGCTGGTCGCCACGCTGCTCTTCGCCTCGGTCTTCCTCATCGGCGACAAGGTGCAGCAGAGCGATCAGGCGCAGGCCAACATCGGCGATGTCCGGATGATCTACAGATTCGACGACAATGTGACCGTCGACGAGCAGGAGGCTGTGCTCGAAGAGGCCGAAGGTATCCTGCTTGCGGCGCGTGAAGAGCTCGGGCTCCGCGACATCGTGGTCCGGATGGGTGGCTGGATGGGGCGTCCGCAGGTGCGCTGTTTCCTCGTGCCTCCGGATGATCGGAAGCTCACGCGTGAGGGTGTCATCGCCGAGCTGCAGCGTCGGATTCCCCGAAAGGCTGGCGCGAAGTGGTCGCTCACCTGGGATACCTCGGACGGCGTGGGCGGCATCGACCTGATGATCGCCGGCCGGCAGTCATCGCAGCTCGATGCGCTGCTTCCCGAGGTGATTGCCCGGCTGGAGCGGCTGCCAGGCGTGACGAGCGTCGTCCGGCGCAACGATGCAAGCACCAGCCGCGAGCTCCAGCTCCGCCCCGACCGGGAGATTGCTGCGACGCTCGGGTTGCCTGTGGGCGCCGTCGGTGCCTTTGTCGATCTGGCGCTCCGTGGCCGTGAGGTAGGGCAGCTTGTCGGCGGGGATGAACCCATCAAGATCTATGCATCTGCAGGGGCCGCCGCCGCGACCAGTCCGGCTGCGCTCGAGGCGCTCCCCCTCCCGACACTCTCCGGCATGGTCCCGCTTGGCTCGGTCACGCATGGTGAGGTGGCCTCGGGCATTGGCTCCATCGAGCGGGTCAACGGCCGCACGGTCGCGCAGCTCGTCGTTCGCACCTCCCGCGAAGACATCGAGGCGCTTGGCAAAGAGATGGACAGGGCGCTCGCGGCCTTCCCCTGGCCGGAAGGCTACGGCCCGGAGAAGGGGAGCAGGCTGACCGGCATCGCCTCGAATACCACCGACATCTTTCTGGCCTTCTTGCTGGCCACAATCTTCATTTTTCTGCTCATGGGCTTCCTCTTCGAGTCCTTCGTCCTGCCGCTCGCGATTCTCTTCTCGGTCCCCTTTGCCTTCACCGGTGCCATCTGGACGCTCTATCTGACGGGCACACCCTTCGATGTGATGGCCGGCATTGGGCTCGTCATTCTTGTGGGCGTTGTGGTGAACAACGGCATCGTGCTGATCGACCTTGTGGCAGAGCGGCGGCGGGGCGGCCTCACCAGGTCGGAGGCACTCGTAGCGGCCGGTCGAGAGCGGTTTCGGCCGGTCGTGATGACCGCACTGACCACCATTGTCGGGCTCATTCCGATGGCTATCGGCTCGACAGCCATCGTCGGCATTCCCTATGCGCCGCTTGGCCGCTCGCTGATGGGTGGCATGCTTGTTTCGACAGTGCTGACGCTGGTGGTTGTGCCGGTTGCCTACACGGTCATCGACGACCTTCGGCTCTGGTTCTACCGTCTCACGGGTCTTGGCGGCGGCGAGCCGGTAGCGCAAACCAACGCCAGCGACGCCGCAGTCTAGTTCGGCTTGACGGGCGTCGGCGGTGCGGTCGCCTCGCGGCTGCCTGCGGCATCGGGCGTCTCGGCCGCCCGCTCTGCCTTGGCGGGCTTCTCGTTCTCCTTCGGCTTGGCCTTGTCGTTGGCCTGCACCGGCGCTGCGGGGACCGCAGTCTGCCCCTTCAGCGGCAGGAGCGTCTCAACAACGGTGCTCTGCGAGAGTCCCGGCTCCCAGCTGTGAGGGATGATCGCAGCCGCGAAGCCGTCGCGTCGGAACTCAAGGGTCGCGCCGTCGGCGGGGTCCACATAGATGGGCATGCAGACGGTCGGCGTGCTGCCGCAGGGCGTGCCGTTTACCGTCACGGTGGCGCCGGGCGGATTGGACTCGACCCGGATGGTGTGTGGAAGCGGCTTGAGGGTGAAGAGCAGCGAGAGGGGCGCGGTGCTTGTGATGTCTCCGGTGCCCACGGGCGGTGTCTCGAAGCCCTCGCGCCGCACGGTGAGCGTCTTGATCTCGGCAATCGAGGTCCCGACGAGGGTGGTGGGTGTGACGGCACCGGTCTCGATGCCTCCGATGACCACCCGTGCGCCCAACGGCGAGGAGGTGAGAAGGATCTGTTGCTTCTCCACGGGCGCCGGTTGAAACGACTTCTGCCAGGAGAAGAGGCCATAGAGCATGGCGGCTGCGGAAACTGCACCGACGAGCATCCAGCGGCGTGAGCGGACAGGCTGCGCTGTCGGGGCACCGAAGACGGTGGAAAGCCTGTCTTTGGAGGCCGGCTCGATTGGCGCGTTGCCCGTTGATGACTCGCTGCCCTGCCAGAGGTGGGAGCCTGTCACCGAGACACTCGCCGTCCTCGCTGGCCGATAGGCGGGCTGCGCCGGCTGAGCGGCAAGCGGCGCACTGCCCCCGCGCGCTATCTCCGGAAGATAATCGGAGGGCATGGGGACGGCGAGCGTCTCG
>JBIIFW010000414.1:0-2744 GCA_044236985.1 Bradymonadia bacterium
CTTGGCTCGACAGATGGTTGAATCACAAGCGACTCATCTTCCAGCCCCAAGGCCGCCACCCCGTTGCCATAGACGCAGCCCGCGTCAAGACAGCAGACACCTTTTCCGCGAAAGAGTCCGAGCCGCGCCCAGTGGCCAAAGTAGATGGGCTCCCGCTCGTGGCTGTCGGGCGTATCGAACCAGGGATAGGTCCCTTCGCCTGCCTCTGCCGGCGGTCCCGTGTAGCCCTTCACCATGCGCCCATCGCCGTCCACGGTCCGCATCCTGGTCAGGTGGTCCAGTGTCTCGAAGTCGCGGGCCTGCTGCGCCGTCTCCGCCAGCTGGCGACTTCTCCACCCTGCCACGAATGCACCCCAGCCGTCGCTCGCCAGCGCAGCCTCGGCCTCGCGGGCCCGCTCTGCAGCCTCATCCAAGCGCCAGCGCATCGGCACGCCCGCATGCACCATCGTCACACCCTGCGCCCGGTGCAGGAGCGGCCGGCGGCGTAGCCAGTCGAGCAGCAGGTCGCGATCTGGCGCACCCAGCACATCGCCCAAGGTGTCGTTGCGGCTCGCCCGCACAGCGCCTGCGGCCAAGGCCAGCAGGTGAAGGTCGTGGTTGCCCAGCACCACCGTCACCCGCTCCTGCTCCGCCATGCACCAGCGGAGCACCTCCAGATTCGCCGGGCCGCGGTTCACGAGGTCGCCCACCAGCCAGAGCCGATCTGCACTGCGCGCATAGTCGAGCCGCTCGAGCAGCGCTCTCAACGAGTCCATGCAACCATGAAGGTCGCCGATGATCCAGGTCTTCATGCCGTTACGGGGCGAGCCGTGTCAGGCGCCAATCGGTACCCTCCCGCTCCCAGACGAGCCGGTCGTGGAGCCTTCCTAAGCCACCCATCCAGGCCTCCACCCGCGTCGGCCGGATGAGGTAGCCGCCCCAATGGGGAGGGCAGGGCACAGGCCCACCGGCGAACCGCTCCTCCGCCGCAGACTGCAGCGCATCGAGCGCCTCGCGCGAAGCCACGGGCTGGCTCTGCGGCGACGCCCAGGCGCCAAGCTGGCTCTCCCGCGGACGCACCGCAAAGTAGGCCTCGCTCTCCGCTTGGCGTAGCCGCTCAACGCTGCCCTCAGCCCTGATTTGACGGGCCAAACTGTCCCACCAGAAGGCCACCGCTGCAAAGCCGTTTGCCTCCAGCTCCGCCGCCTTCGTGCTCTGGTAGTTGGTGAAGAAGCGGATGCCCTCCTCCGACACACCCTTGCAGAGCACCATCCGTACCCGCGGACGCCCTTCGGGAGTGACCGTTGAGAGCGCCATGCCGGTCGGCTCCAGACAGCCCGCCGCGATGGCATCGTCGAGCCAGAGCCGAAGCAGCTGCATCGGCTCGGCGGGAACTGCACCTTCGCGCAGCCCCTCGGTCTCGTAGCTCCGGCGCAAGTCGGCCAGTGTGGGGTCGGCGATGCTCAATCCAGCGTCTCGCAGATGAAGGCCTTGGCTGCGCCGCAGTTCAGGTCGTTCCAGTTGTTCCCGCCGAGCCGGAACTCCGTGCAGTCTTCGTTGCTGGAGTTGTTCGGCTCACCGCTGTTCCAGCTCGCAAAGGCTGCGGGCGCCCCGCTCGACCAGCCGAACACACCCTCGCTCGCGATATCGTTGTAGCCGATCCAGAAGTTACCGCTGAACCCGCCGCGCGGCCCGCAGTCGATGCAGTCGGTGCCGAGCCCGCAGATGGAGTAGTCGGACCCGGGACCGCCATCATCGCACCACCCATCATCGGCGTCTCGGCATGTGTTCGAGCATGCCGCTCCGAGCCCCGCGCCGCCGCTCAACCAGCTGTTCTCGCCGGCGTCCGAGACGGTCACCAGATGGTAGCCCGAGGCCAGGCAGAAGCTCTCCGCATCGTTCCACGAGAGCGACTGCGATCCACAGACCAGATAGTTGTGCCCCCCGTAGCTCGCCGTCGGGCAGGGGCAGCCCGTGGCGCCATCATCCCGCAGCCCGTTGCAGTTGTTGTCCTGGCCGTCGCAGCCCTCCGGCGCACCGGGGTAGGTGTTGGCGGCGCCGTCGTTGCAGTCATCCGTCGAGGTCACATAACCGGGCGGCCGCGCGCAGCTCTCGATGATCGCCCCGCCACCATTGCCCCGTCCGTCGCCATCCGCGTCGGGCCAGAAGGGGGTCGTGGGCGCGCCCTCATCCACCTGCGTGTCGCAGTTGTTGTCGATGCCGTCGCAGGCCTCCGTCGCGCCCGGATAGACGAGCGGGTTCAGGTCATCGCAGTCGTCGCCCACCGTCGCGCGCGGTTCGCCGGGCACGCAGCCCGTCACGGGCGCGACCGCGGCATCGCCGAAGCCATCCCCGTCGGCATCGGGCCACGTTTGTAGCACCGCCGCATCCTCGTCCACCTCGCCATCGCAGTCGTTGTCGCGCAGATCGCAGATGTCGGTGAGGTCGGGGCGAACCGTCGCCCGCGTATCGTCGCAGTCACTGTTGTTGGCCACCATGCCGGGCTGGTTGCTGCAGAAGCGCGACGAGACCGCCGCCCCGTTGCCGAAGCCGTCGCCGTCGGTGTCGGGCCAGAGCCGCGCCGACGGCAGCCCATCGTCGATCACGCCGTCGCAGTCATTGTCCCGCAGGTCGCAGTTCTCGGGCGCGCCCGGGTTGATGGCCGCGTCGATGTCGTTGCAGTCCGGGCCGGCGCAGTCCGTCCCAATGCCGTAGCCGTCGCGGTCGCTGTCGATGCAGCCGCCGCAGCTCCCCGAGGTCGGTAC
>JBIIFW010000062.1:0-10235 GCA_044236985.1 Bradymonadia bacterium
GGGTGGGGAGCGGCGTTCTAGCAACCCCGCTCTCCGCGTCAACAGGTTTTTACCCTGTCTTGTCGTTTTCTTCGATCATCACGCCAACTTGGGGCTTGGACGACCCGCCCGCGCCCACTCCACATCGCTCTTCAGAAGGGGCAGCATCGCCTTGATGTTCGCGCTCATCTGCGCCTCCGCGCCGCTGTACTGCGCCAGCAGACGCTCGGCCTCCGACGCATCTGTCCCGCTCAGCAGCTTCGACCGCGATTCGAGCATCTCCAGCAGGTCTGCAGGGCAGCCCCCTGCCTCGACACGGGCCAGCGCCTCCGACGAGGCCACAAGCACCTCCTCCCGCGGCAGGTTCCCTGCCTCCAGCGTCGCATCATCAAGCCGCATCAGCGCGAAGTAGAAACCCGTCGCCATGACCACCGACTGCAGGTCCTTGGCCGTGTCCACTGCCTTCCACAGATGGTCCTCCGCCTGCGCAAACCGCTCCATCCCGAAGTTCACATCCACCAGCTGGAACTGCGTCGCCACATAGAGACGAGGCCCCATCGGCGCGCCTGCCTCCCAGGCCATCTGCGCCCAGCGCGCGGCACGCTCGGCCAGCGGCAGCGACTCCGCCGTCCGGTTCAGCATCCGCCGCAGCTGCGACACCCGGCCCGTTGTCTCAATCATCTGCGGGATGATCTCACCCATCCCCGCGGCGATCGCCGAGGCGCCGACCTCCAACGCCTCTGCCAAGTTCCGCTCCGCATCGGCGTGCTGCTTCGACTCAATCTGCAGCGCGGCGCGGTTCTGCAGCGCGCCCAAAAGCAGCACCCGCGAGCCCTCTGCGGCAGGGCCCTGCACGTCGCGCAGCAGCATCACCGCCTCGCTCGACTTCTCGAGGCCGAGCTGAAGCATCCGCTCCCGCGCCAGAAGCCCCGTCATGTTCACCAGCGTCGTTGCCAGCTGCAGCCGGACCCGCTGCGTCGGCTCCTCCAGCGGCAGCTTCCGGAAGGCAGCCTCTGCCTCCATGTAGTGCTGCAGCGCCCCGCGCGAATCGTTGAGCTGCTGCAGCAGCAGCGCCAACTCCGTCTCGATCGCTCCGTAGGCCTCCACGAGCTCGGCCGTCTGCGACTCCTGCGCGAGTGCCAACATGCGGGCCTCGTTGAGTGTCTCGAGCGCCTTCTGCGCCCGTTTCTCTTGGGCATGTCCGCGGGCGGTTCGGACCAGGGACTGAAGGTTGGCGAGGATGGGGTTGACGGGGGTCGATTCAGCCATGTGCTCTGACTCTTCGTGCGGAGCCCGGCGACGGCCGATGCTCCTGTGTTGGCGGGGCCTCGGAACTACCAGAGGGTCGGGACAGCGTCCACGCCATCCGCTTGCAGCCTTGGGGTGCGCATGGTACCCCACCCTAGTCCGCTTTTTCCTGAGGTAGCGCGGTGTCGGAGATGCTCAGCCAGCAAGAGGTACTCGACCGGTTCCACGCACGCCTCGGCGCCTCTGGACTCAAGTCGACCCAGCAGCGCGATGTCATCGTGGCCAGGTTCTTCGAGCTCGGCCGCCACATCAGCGTGGAGGAGCTCCTCGACGAGGTGCGCCGAACGGCTCCGCGGATTGGCTACGCGACTGTCTATCGCACACTCAAGCTGCTGGTGGAGCATCGGTTCGCCACGCCGCGCCAGTTCGGCGACGGCCAGACACGCTTCGACCCCGCCGACGGCGACGACGAGGAGCACGACCACATCATCTGCCTCGGTTGCCGCCGCGTCCTAGAGTTCAGCGACCCCACCATCACGGCCCGCATCCAAGGCGTGGTAGCTGCGCAGGGCGAGTTCGAGCTCGCGCGCCAGCGGCTGGAACTCTACGTGCACTGCAAAACCGAAGCCTGCCCCCACCTGGCGGCGGCGACCCACCGCTGAACCGCTACCTCGCTCCCGACCCTTCGGGCCAGGGTGTCGCGGGGCCGCCAACGCATCGAAACCCGATCGTGCTCCGTCGCTTGTCGGCCGCCATTACCGTGTGGAAGGTGCTGCGGAGCGAGCGAACATCGTCCACGTAGCTCCCACCCCTCAGCCCGGCCTCACCGGGCTTGTCGAAGGGCCGCGGGACCACCCACTCTGCGGCGTTGCCGAGAAGGTTCACAACACCCTCAGGCGAGGCGGAGTCTGCGAAGTCGGTGACCTTTGCAGTGAGTTCCGAGCCGTCGAGTCGGCCGGCGACAGGGAAGCCGGCCATGTCGCGCTCGCCCCAGTTCATCAGCCCCGGCGTCAGCACCCTTCCCCAAGGCAGCAGCCGGTCGTCTTTGCCGCGCGCGATGCGCTCCCACTCTGCCGCCGTGGGCAGACGAAGCGACTGTGCCTTGCAGAAGGCCTCAGCCTCCTCAAAGACGACGCAGACCGCGGGCCGCTCCAGCTCCAGCATCTCGTCCGGGACAGGCTGGCCCATCTCCCAGCGGAAGATGGAGTGGTACTCGCAGCGGTCGAGGGCGCGAGCCTTGCAACCGCCCGTTGCGACGCAGGCCTCATACTGTGCGTTCGAGACCTCGGTCGCCATCACCTTCATGGCGGGGAAGGCGACCTTGCGGGAGGGGAACTCATGCTGCGCCTCGAGGTAGGAGATGCGGCACTCCGTCGTAGGCTTGTCGCTCACCCGCCAGCAGAGCTGCAGCGTGGCATCCTTATTGTTCTCCGACAGTCCCAACAGGGCCTCGCCCGAGCCGAGCGACACCAAGACAGGTGCGCCGGTCGCGCTGAGCTCCACGGCCTCCGACTTCTGCGCGACGAGGCCCGTATGGGAGAGGCTCGCAAGCAACAGGAGAACGACGCCCACGAGGACGAGGAGGATGAGCGGCGCCCAGCGCAGGAAGGCCTGGTTCTTACGACGGGTCTCGCGGAGGGCGGCCTGCCGGGCGCGCAGGGCGGGGTCGGGCAGGACAGCCGACGAACCGCTCTCTGGCTCCTCGGCGGAGGGGTGATTCCCCGACGGGAGCGCGTCGAGGGAGATCGCGACGGTGGCGGAGCGAGCGGCGCGCGTGCTGACGACAGGCGGTGGCAACAGATCCATCTCCATCGTCGGCGGCAGCTTCGCCGCAGCGCGTTGACAGCCGTCGCAGCGCTCTTCGGGCCCCGTGAGCTCTGTCCCGCAGGATATACAGAAGCGAATGGCCAAGAAGAGCAACGAGGGAGAGGGGGACGCAGGCGCGTTGACAGCCTTTGCCTTTGCCTCCTATCATCGGCGGGCTTGATCGGGAAGCATCCCCGACGGGTGAACCTCCAAATGGGTGAGACACACATGCGACACATTTTTCTTGCGGCGGCCTTGGTGAGCGTAACAGCGGCGTGCGGAAAGACCGAAACGGTCGAGGTTGCTCCGGCGCCTGCCGCCGAGGCACCTGCCGCCGCCCCGGCACCTGCTGCCGCGCCCGCGCCAGCTGCAGCCCCCTCGGGCGCAGACACGCTCGAGACCGGCATCTTCTCGAGCCCCAAGTTCAACATCCGCTTCCGGCTGCCCGCCGACTGGAAGAAGCTCGAAGTCGGCCAGGCGGCCAACGGCTCGGGTGCTGCGCTTCCCGGCATGCCCGCGACCTCCAAGGACTCGATCAGCTTCGAGGGTCCCGCCGGTTCGGGCATCCGCATGGTGATTGCGAACACCGAGTCGCTCCAGCTCGCGGGCACCAGCTTCGCCAACCTCGATGACCGCGTCGGCTTCGACAATGTGAACATCCTGCCGGAGAAGAGCCAGGGGCGCGCCTTCAACGGCGTGCCAGGCTACCGCACCGAGGGCGATGCGCTCGTTCGTGGCGACCGGACCCCCATCTACTTCATTGCCCAGGCGCTCGAGCTGCCCGGCAAGCCGACCATGGCGACCATCTTCATCCCGGGCGGTAACTACTACCAGCACTCGGAAGTGATGAAGGGCGTGCTCGACTCCATCGAAGTGCTTAACCTCCGTCAGTGATGGATCGGTAGCGGGGGGAGCTCTCCTCTCGAGCAGAGGGAGAGGACATGTCTGATAGCAAGTGGAACCCCCGTCCGAGGCGTGATGAGCAGGCGCCCGTAGAGCCTGCGCTCGGGGTCCAGCTGCCGCAGGACATCGAGGCGGAGCGCGCTGTTCTTGGTGCAATACTGCTGCAGCCGGGCATCCTGCGGGAGATCGGCACAGGGCTGGACGAGGAAGACTTCTACCTCGAGTCGCATCAGCGCATTTTTGTGGCGATGGTGGAGTTGGAGAAGGCCGCCAAGGCGGTGGACCAGCTGGTCGTCATCTCCTGGCTGAAGGAGCGTGGGAGCCTCGAGATCGCGGGCGGTATGGCCTATGTCGCCGGCCTGGTGGGTTCGGTTCCGCACGCGGAGTATTGGGGCCATTACGCCTCGATTCTCCGCTCCAAGCGCTCGCTGCGCGATCTCATCGCTGTGACGCGGGGGCTGCACTCGCAGGCGCTCGGACCGGTGGACAGTGCAGAGCGGCTGCTCGACGAAGCGGCGAAGCAGACGCTCGAGCTGTCGATGCGGGGGAGCACCTCGAGCACCATCTCGCTCGGCACCGCGCTGTCGGCCTACGTGCAGACGATGGCGGCGCATGCGGAGGCCGGTGAGAAGGGGCTGATTGGCGTGCCGTCGGGCTTCTTCAAACTCGACGAGAAGACGCAGGGCTGGCAGCCGGGCAGCCTCATCATCATCGCGGCCCGCCCCGGCATGGGAAAGACGGCCTTTGCCCTCAATCTTGCCACCAACGCGGCGCAGGCGGCGAAGCCGGTTGGCAGCCTGATCTTCACGCTCGAGATGTCGAGCGCCGAGATCGCCGGGCGTATCCTCTCCTACAGCACCCGCATCCCGATGAAGAAGCTGCGGAGCGGTGATGTGGGCAACGACTGGAGCAAGGTCTACTCCCAGTCGGGCGCGCTCAACGAGCTGCCAATCTACATCGACGACACGCCTGCGCTGACGGTCAACGAGATGATGCGTAAGTGCCGGCAGTACAAGCAGCGGCACAACATCGGCCTGGTCATCGTGGACTACCTGCAGCTCATGCAGGGGCCGACGACACGCAAAGAGGTGATCCGCGAGCAGGTCATCTCGGAGATCTCCCGCAGCCTCAAGGCGCTTTCCAAAGAGCTGGGTATCCCGGTCATCGCGCTGTCGCAGCTCAACCGCGGCGTCGAATCGCGGCCCAACAAGCGGCCAATGCTGTCGGACCTCCGCGAATCAGGCGCCATCGAGCAGGATGCAGATATCATCATCTTCCTCTACCGCGAGGAGTACTACGCCCACCTCGAGGCCTCGAAGAACGCCGGTAAGATGAAGGGTGGGCCGACGCCCTTTGCCAAGCCCTCTGGGCCCTCGGTGGACGTGACCGAGGTCATCCTTGCCAAGCACCGTGCCGGCGAGACGGCGACGGTGGAGCTGCAGTTCCACGCCGCCTACACGCTCTTTGCGAACAAAGAGGGCGACGACCCCGGCCCGACCGACGACGACATGCCTCCCTATGTCGCCCGGCAGAACGAGCAGGCGGACTACCCGCCTCCGGGTGGAGGACGACCGGCGCCGGCGCCCGACATGGACGACGAGGACGACCAGCCGTTCTAAGGCGAGGTCAGGCGGCAGCGCGCTGCGAGCAGGCGTGCTGCAGGCTTGCCAACCGGCGAGAAGCCGGCCGAACCCTCCTCCCCCGTCGCGGGATCGGAGAAGGCCTTCCACCAGTAGAGGGCGGTGACCGAGGGTGAGCGGCCAAAGGTGTCGAGGATCGCCGCGTAGGCTGCGGCCTGCTCGGCGTCGCCGGCGACCGTTCGGCCGTCTGGCACATGCTCGGGCCAGGCGTGGGGCGTCGCGGCGGTGCCGACCCGGTTGCGGTAGCCCACCTCGGTAAGCAGGATCGGCAGCTTGGCCGTTGCGGCCAGCTTCTCGTAGCGGGCGAGCCATTCCGTCGCGCCGGCGCGGAGCTCGGCCTCGGAGGGCGACGGCTTGCTGCTGAGCGGCGCGTAGAAGTTGATGCCGATGGCATCGAGCAGCGGCCAGAAGGTGATGCGTTCCGCCTCGTCCCAGTTTGCGGCATAGGTGATGCGCCCTGCGTAGCGCTTGCGGACGCCGGCGATGAGCGCCGCCCAGCGCTCGGGCGCCGCGGCGGTGGCGCTTCCGAGTTCGTTGCCGATGACGAACCAGTCGGCCTTCAGCTCGGCGGCCAGTTCGGCTTGGGCGAAGATGAACTGCTCGTAGCTGGCGAACCAGGCGGGCCAGCCGCCGGCCGCAGGATCGGGCTTAAGTTCGGCCTGCCATGCGCCCGAGTGGACCCAGAGATGGGGCTTGAGCATCAGGGTCTGACCCTTGGCACGGACGGCGGCGGCGCCGCCGCGGATGGCCTCTTCCGTTTCGCCGCCCGGGGGCGGCTGCTTCCAACGCACCTCGGTAGCCGTGAGCGAGGGCATCCAGCCAAAGCCGGTGATGGCGACATCGACGACACCCATCGCAGCGAGCTCACCGAGTGCCTCACGCGCAGTCGGACTGGCGTAACCTCGGACGCCACCCTTCTGCCAGGCGTGGGCGAAGTTGATGCCGCAGCGCGCCGTCACCGGAGCAGGTCCGGCAGCCGCGCTGCGGGTCGGAGCGGGCGGCGCGGTCGCAGCCCGCGATGCATCACAGCCGAGGAGTGCGCAGAGGAGGAGGCTAGAGAAGCGGAGCGACCGTCTCGCCGGAGACAGCGCAGCTCGCGGCGTCGCCTTCGTTGGCGAGCACCGGCTGAGCGCCACCCGTTGCGGCATAGGAGGTGAAGGTGGCGAGGAAGGAGGCATCCCAGCACTGTGCCACATTCCAGACCGCCTCGCCCAGATTTCCGCCCCAGGCGGCAACATCGCTGCGCCCTGCCCCGGTTGCATCCCAGTTGCTCACAATGTGGAGGTTCTCAAGCTGGCTCGCGGCGTCGTTGTCCACATCGGCGAGGGTGAGGAAGTCGAAGCGGCCACTGCCGTCGGCGCGCTGAAGGTAGCCATACTCGCTGTCGCGCGGCCCCTCGCCCCGCTCGTTGACGAAGTCAGCGAAGGTGATGGCGTTGGTGCGCGGCTCGCCGGTCAGATCGTAGCGGATGGCAATGCTGCCCCGCTCCCTCTTTGCGACGTCTATGACGGCCTGGTTGTCGAAGAGCAGCGTGAGAGTTCCCTTGCCGCGCTCGCCCGCTTCGGGGCGCTCGGCGGAGCCTTCGATGAGCGGGATGAAGTCACCAGCGTCGGCGCGGCGCTTGCCCGAAAGGGTGTAGGTGATGCTGCGGTCGGCCGTGCGAACCGCGACCAGCTTATAGGCGAAGGGGCGGAGTGCGCTGTCGTCGTTCCAGGGCCCCCAGGTGATGGTGTCACCCTCCACGCTGGTGGCTGGGTAGCGCATGATGGTCTGGATGAGGCCCACCCAGACGACCGAGGCGGCGTTGAGGAAGTCGGAGGTGTTGCGGGTGTGCTGGTAGAACTCCGCGACCGCACCGAGCGTTGCCTTGTTGTTGGTGGAGGGGACATCGACGCGTACCTCGTCGGCGGCCGGCAGGGTGTCGCGCACCTCGTCGAGCAGCTGATCATCGTCCTGCGCGCAGGCGGTGAGGGTTGTGAGGGCAAGGAGGAGGGAGATTCGCTGCATCATGGGACCTCTCGTGGACGGGGACTGCAGGGGAGACACCCTTCGATCATCGACGGGTTACAGGATGGACGCAATTGGCTCGAAAGAATTCTCACGAACTCAGGCCCGGCGACATTCACACATCATTTTGCGGGATTTTGCCCGGCCGATTCTGGAACATTGTTTATTGATTTGGTCAAGAACCGTACCTAGTTCAGCAGGGGTCGCTAGCGCGCCTCCCCCACCCACCGGAGCAGAGTCCATGAGCCTCAACCCCATCGAAGCACCCCGCATCCAGCTCGGAGGCCCTGCTCCCGACTTCGAAGCCAAGACGACGCACGGTCTCCTCAAGCTCTCGGAGTGGAACAAGGAGAAGTGGGTTGTCCTCTTCTCGCACCCCGCCGACTTCACCCCGGTTTGCACCACGGAGTTTCTGGCCTTTGCCGGCCTGGAGAGCGCCTTCGCAGAGCGGAACACGGTGCTCATCGGCCTCTCGATCGACTCGGTCTTCGCCCACATCGGTTGGGTTCAGAACATCAAGGAGAAGTTCGGCGTCGATGTGAACTTCCCCGTCATCGCCGACCTCGATCAGCGGGTGGCTTCGCTCTACGGCATGGTGCACACGCCGAGCTCCGAGACCGCGACGGTTCGCTGCGTCTTCATCATCGATCCGGCGCGGAAGATCCGGGCGCTGATCTACTACCCGATGAATGTGGGCCGGAACTTTGCGGAGATCATCCGGCTCATCGACGGACTGCAGACGGCCGACAAGAACGGTGTCGCCTGCCCGGCGAACTGGGTACCCGGCGAGCCGGTGATTGTGCCTGCGCCGCAGACGGTAGCTGGTGCGCGCGAGCGGCTCGCGTCGCAGGAGTTTCAGGTGACGGACTGGTACTTCTCGAAGAAGACGCTCTAACGCTTGCGCGGGGAGGGCTCCTGCTGCCATCGTCGCCGCACGCCCCAACCTTGGTGGCGCACATCGCGCCGGAGGAAGAGATGCAGGAGCAGGCAGCCATGCCCGGAGAGAGCAAGAAGCGGGTCGCGGCAGCCGCGTTGACAGCAGGTCGCGCTGTGACGCGTGGCCTGCTCTGGGGCGCCGGCAAGGTCGCCTACGGCTACCGGGCCATCGACCCCGATGTGCAGCGCCACCTGGTGCACGGTCCTGTGGTGGGGCTCGGCATGCTGCTGCCGCGTGAGCGGACCGTGATTGCGAAGCCAGACGATGGCTACCGGCCCCTGATCTTGGTTCATGGAATGGCAGGCGACCCGACCAATTTCTATGCGCTGCGTGCCTACTTCGCGGCCATGGGACGGCGCCGCGTCTACGCCATCGACCTCGCCGATGCAGTCGATGTGGAGGCGATGGCGATCCAGCTCCGCTCCTTCTTGGAGGAGGTCATCTCGGTGAATGGGCTCGAGGCGGAGGCCAAGGTGGACCTGATCGCGCACAGCCAGGGCGGGATCGCCAGCCGGATCGCGCTGGAGGAGCCCACCTTTGCTGCCCGCATCGCCACGCTGGTGACCCTCGGCACACCGCACGCCGGCACCTATGTCGCGCGGTTTACGGCAACGCGCCAGGGCGGCGAGCTTCGGCGAGATTCGCCCGTCTTTGCACGGTTCGCAGCACAGCTCCCGTGGAGCGGTCCTGTGCGGCTCGTCGCCTTCTGGAGCAACGGCGACCTGCTCGTACTCCCAGCCGAATCGGCGGCGGTGGAGGGTGCGGAGAACATCGAGATGGTCGGGTTCAGCCATCTCGCCTACCTGCTCTCACCCCGCTGTTGGCAGCAGGTGTGGGAGGTGCTGCTGGCAGCTCCGACGGAGCAGCCGGCGCGTTAGAAGCTGCAGGTGATGACCGGGGGTCCGGAGAGGCCTCGTCACTGCAGGCTGCGATGAGGACAGGAAGAGGCGCAAGAAGGTTTGGCCGCGCCGGGAGAGGCTGGGTGGAAGGTCCGCGGCCGCCCTTTCACCCCATCTCGGCTCTGAGCGCAAGCCCAGCGACGGCTGCTTGCTAGGGCTGCTCACAGAGGGCGGAGAGCACCGAATCGCAGCCCAGATCGTCCCAGTTGCCGCTCTCATACATCTGGGTGCAGTCTTGGTTGCCCGCATTGTTGGGTTCGCCCGCCTCCCAGGAGGTGAAGGTGAGCGCGGCACCCGCAACAGTGCGCCAGGTTCCCTCAACCGCGGCATCCGTGAGGCCAAGCCAGGAGGTGGATGTCGCGCCGCCGGAGAGGAGGCCCTGCAGGAAGGTGTTTTCGCCGGCGCTTCCGGGAACAGCGAGGTCGAGGCCGAGCGCCTGACAGGCGAGCCGAGCATCCGCGTAGGTTCGGGGGCGGGCGCAGATCGCGTAGTTGCGCCCGAGGCGGGTGGCGGTGTTGCAGTCGGGGCAGTCGAGCGCGTCGTCCGCGCGTCCTGTGCAGTCTTGGTCGATGCCGTCGCCGCAGATGTCGATGGCGGTTGGATTGATGGTCGGGTCGTCTGGGGCGCAGTCAGCGGCGCAGCGGTAGCCGTCGCCGTCGGGGTCGGATGCCGGGTCGGCTTCGCAGGAGGCCGCGCCATCCACGTTGTCGGGACGGCCACGGAGGAAGTTGTAGGCCTCAGTGCGGGTAGATTCACCATCCGCCTGTGACTGCTCACGGCGCGGGTCGGCGAGCATGTCTGGGGTGAGTGCCGCAA
>JBIIFW010000415.1:0-2734 GCA_044236985.1 Bradymonadia bacterium
CTTCGATGGTATCAACCTGACCAACCCCGAGTTGGTCGAGTCGGTGCACCGAGACTATCTCGATGCAGGTGCAGAGGTCATTGAGACCAACACCTTTGCGAGCAACCGGCGGCGGCTCCGCAAGGTCGGGCTCGAGGAGCGCCACGACGCCATCCATGCTGCTGCCGTGGCGATTGCGCGTCGCGCCGCCGGCGAGCGGGCCTACGTGGTCGGCGCTGTCGGCCCGAGTGGCGAGCGGTGGGACAGGCTGGATGCTGCCGGCCGCGCCGATGCGGTGGAAGATGTGGTGGCCCAGGCGCGGGTGCTGCTCGCTGCGGGGGTGGACGGGCTGGTGCTCGAGACCTTCCCAACGCTCGCAGAGTGCACCGCCGTGCTCTTGGCGCTGCGGCCGCTGACAGAGGCTGTCATCTTTGCGCAGCTGTCGTTTCTGCGGCACGCTGCGACCGAAGACGGAGCCTCGCCGGAGGAGGCGGTGGTTGCGCTGAAAGAGGCGGGGGCCGATGTTGTGGGCGTGAACTGCGCCGACGGACCGAGCGAACTCTTCGCGCTGGCGGAGCGGATGGTGGGGCAGGGCGTGCCGGTGTCGGTGCTGCCCAATGCGGGCTATCCGAAGAAGGTAGATGGTCGCATGATCTACATGGCAACGCCGGAGTATTTCGGCGTCTATGCGCGACGGTTCCTCAAACTCGGTGTAGCCATCATCGGCGGCTGCTGCGGCACCACGCCGGAGCACATCCGGAGCATGAGTTCGGCTGCCCGCATGCAGGGCGGTGGCGCTGCGGTGGAGCGTGTGGAGGTGCGCAGCGCGCGTCCGCCTGCTGCGGAACGGCGTGAAGCGATTCCGTTCGCGGAACGCTCGCGGTTTGCCGCGAAGCTGGCCTCCTCCGAAGGCTTTGTGGTCTCGGTAGAGGTCAACCCTCCGACGGGGCTTGACCCCGGCCGAGCAGTAGAGGCGGCCCGGATGCTCCAGGCTGCTGGTGTCGATGTGATCAACATCGCCGATGGTCCGCGGGCCTCGGTGCGGATGGCCAACTGGGCGCTCGCGCTGGAGGTGCGGCAGCAGCTCGGCATGGAGGCGCTCGTCCACGTCTGCATGCGCGACCGGAACCTGCTGGGCCTTCAGTCCGACCTGCTCGCCTATCACGCGCTCGGCTTGCACAACCTTGTGATTGTGACGGGCGACCCGCCGAAGATGGGCGACTATCCGAACGCGACCGCGGTCTACGATCTGGATTCGATTGGCTGCATCGGCCTCGTCTCCGGACTCAACGCTGGTCTGGATCCTGCGGGCAGGTCGATGGAGGGCCAGACTCGGTTCGCTGTCGCATGTGGGGCTGAGCCTGCCTCTCTCGACTACGACCGGGAGCTTCGTCGGCTCGAGCAGAAGGTGGCAGCAGGGGCCTCGTTCATCATGACCCAGCCCGTCTATGACCCCAGTGTGCTCGACCGCTTTCTGACCGACACGGCCGGCTTCGGCATCCCGGTACTGATTGGGCTCATGCCGCTCGCGAGCCATCGCAACGCCGAGTTCATCCACAACGAGATTCCTGGCATGCAGGTGCCGTCGGCCATCCGTCAGCGGATGCAGCGGGTCGACAAGGGGCCGCTCGCGAGGGCCGAAGGGGTGCGCATCGCGCAAGAGGCGCTGCTCGCGGCCAAGGACCGGGTCCGAGGCGCCTACATCATGCCGGCGCTGGGCCGCTACGAGGCCGCGATCGAGATTCTGGAGGCCATCGGATACGAGCGGCCTGAGGCCTATCGCGAGGGCTGGCGGTCGTAGGCGGAGGGTGCTCGCTGCTCGAGAGGTGCGGGTGACTGGCGTGACCTCCTCTCGCTGTTCACTTTGGAAGGCGGAGAAGGTCGAAGCGCGCCTCTTCTCGGTTCAGGGCAAACTATCTCGGCTCGCTCCATTGACAGTGCTACGGGGCGCCGATAGAACCCGCAGACCTCACCAAGCCTTGGTGAATCCCTGTCGCGGGGTAGAGCAGCCTGGTAGCTCGTCGGGCTCATAACCCGAAGGTCGTCGGTTCAAATCCGGCCCCCGCAACTCAAGATAGCGCCACACTTCGGTGTGGCGCTTTTCGTTTTGCGACGTCCGTTCGGGAGGTGTGGCGATGGCCTGGCTGATAACAAAGTGGGCGGTGACTGCAGCGCTGGTGGTTGCCCTGTCGGAGGTTGCAAAGCGATACGAACGGCTCGGCGGTCTGCTCGCGGCGCTTCCCACAATGACCATCCTCGCGATGGTCTGGATGTGGGCGGATGGCACGCCGAGCGAGAAGGTCGCGGCGCATGCCCGCTATACTTTCTGGTATGTCGTGCCGACGCTGCCGGTGTTCCTCGCCTTCCCCGCGCTCCAGGAGCGTTTCGGCTTCTGGGGGGCGCTGGGGCTTAGCGTGGTGCTGACGATGGCGCTCTTCTGGGCCTTTGCCCGGGTCGTGCGGCCCTTCGGGATTCAGCTGCTCTAACGGGTGCGCTTTCTTGCGGGGGCCGTGGGGCGGCCTGCACGGGGCGCCGCCGGACGGTCGCTGCGCTCGGGACGTGCGGGACGGTCGCTGCGCTCGGGACGTGCGGGACGGTCGCTGCGCTCGGGACGTGCGGGACGGTCGCTGCGCTCGGGACGTGCCGGACGGTCGCTTCGCTCGGGACGTGCCGGACGGTCGCTGCGCTCGGGGTGAGCCGGACGGTCACTCCGCTCAGGACGAGCAGGGCGGTCTCCCGGACGAGCAGGGCGGTC
>JBIIFW010000416.1:0-2733 GCA_044236985.1 Bradymonadia bacterium
ACATGGCCCGGTCGACATAGTCGCCGTAGTCGCAGTCGAGGCAGGAGTGGCCCGCCAGCGCGCCGCCCCGGTAGGAGAGCCGCTGCTCCGTGATGGAGGAGTAGTTTCCTCCGCCGTTGGCAAGCATGCCGAGGCCCCACTGAGAGGCCATCCGACCCACGCGGAGCGAGCCGATGAAGGTCTTCACTTCGCCGTAGGCCTGCGTCACCGCAACCGAGGTCTTGCCCGAGTTCGACTCGGTTGGCGGCTCCTGCGTGCCGGAGAAGCCAACGAGCGGAAGGTCGGTTCGGACCAGATCGAGGTTGTTCGAGTCGTAACCGTCCGGGGTCGAGCCCATGACGACGTTGTCGAGGATGTTCATCTCGAGATGAATCCGGGCATCCTCGGTGAGGTGGAAGGTGGGGCGGAGCCGCAGTCGGACATTGGCGCCGCCGAGCAGCTCTGCATCCTTGTCGGCATACTTGGTGAGGTCCACCTTGTCTCCGTTCTCGTCGTTCACCTCGACGGGGTCGTTCTGCACATTGGAGTTGCCGAGCAGCGCCTCGACGGGCGGCAGGATGGGGCTGGTCCCTTCCGTGTTGAGGTCGAGGTTCGAGAAGGCGTCTGCGCGGAAGCGGAAGTAGCCGTGCCACTCCACGTAGGGGAAGCTGGTGGAGGGTGCCGCAAGCTGGTCCTCGGTGATGAGGTTGAAAGCCGGCGCGGGAGCACCTGTGCCCGCACCTGCAGGGTTCTGGGCGGCGTAGCTCTCAAAGGCCTTGGTCCGCATCGCCGGCTTGAGCGTCTCGATCGACGGCGTTGTTGGGGGAGCCGTTGGAATCTCGGGCGTGACCAATTCTTCGGCTACGGCGCCCTCGTCGGCATAGGCGACGCTGGTGGTGGGGAGGATGGCAAGAAGGGAGAGCCAGGCAACGCTACGCATATTTGCTCCAGATTGGCGGTCGCCCCTGAGGGCGGCACAAGCAGTGGACCGCAGGTAACACTTCAAAAAGAGGGATGTCAACGCGGGCGCACCGGCTCAGTGATGGTCGGCCTTTCGCTGGCACATCTCGAGCAGCACACCCATGGTGTCTTTGGGGTGCATGAAGGTAATGAGCTTGCCATGCGCTCCGTCGAGCGGCGCCTCGCTGAGGAGGCGAATCCGGTTCTCGATGGCCTTGCTCCGCTCCTGCAGGATGTCGTCGGTTGCCAGCGCCATGTGGTGGAGCCCCTCGCCCCGCTTCTCGATGAAGATGGCAATCGGCGAGTCGGGGCGCGTCGGTTCGAGCAGCTCCAGCAGCGTCTCGCCACAGACGAAGAAGGCCACGCGCACACCTTGGCTCGCGACCTCGTCGACCGCCTCAAGGTGCAGGCCGAGCTGGTCGCGGTAGAAGGGGATGGCCGCCTCCAGCGACCGGACCGCGATGCCGATGTGGTCCACCTTGGTATACATGCTTCACCTGTAGCGTCTGTCCGAGGAAACCCGTCGGTGCGGGTTATCTTCATGCTACACCAGCGGAGTGCAAGGTGCTAGGGATCGACCTCCGCATCTCATCGGAGGCCTCGAACCATCATGGCTACGCGCAATTCCAACCAGCCGCCCGCAGAGAACGACCCTCTGCTCTCCGATGCCTTTTTTCAGCGGCCTTCTGCGAGCTCCGCGCAACTCTCCGACCCAGGCGAGCGTCCCGCTGCGCCCTCCGTCTCTGCAGCGCTCGGCGTGCCCCCGGCACCGCCGGCATCTGCCAACAGCCCGGCAATCCCTGCGCCACTGCCAGGCATGTCGAGCCCCGGCCTCTCGGCCTTCGCGGCGCCTCGTCCGCCGCAGCCTGCCAACGTAACTGTCCAAGGATTCGCCTTTCCTGAGCCGCCCTCGTCGTCGAGCGCCTCCGCCGCCGCGGCACCTGTTGTGCCTCCGCCGGCCTCCTCGACAGCGCTCCTCACGGGCGCCTCGCTTGGCATTGCCCCGCCGCCCGCGACCGCGACAGCGCTCCACACGGGCGCCTCGCTTGGCATTACCCCGCCGCCCGCGACCGCGACAGCGCTCCACACGGGCGCCTCGCTTGGCATTACCCCGCCGCCCGCGACCGCGACAGCGCTCCACACCGGAGCATCGCTCGCGATCGCTCCGCCGCCGGCCGCCGCATCGGGACTGCAGGCTGAGGGGAGGCCTGCAGCGACCGCCGCCGACTTCGACGACGCCCCAACGCGCATTGTCGGCCCAACACCGAAGTCTGCGCCGACGGTGCCGGTGATTGTCTCTCCGTCGGCGCCCGCATCGCCGGTGCTGCCGCCGCCGCCTGCTTCGCTCTTCGGCGACAACGATGCGAAGACCAATGTCTGGCAGGGCGGCGCGGCTGCCAGGCAGGGGTCGCCGAGCCACGGTGCGGGTGTCGCGACCCTTCAGCCGGCCAAGACCCTGACCGACGCCCCGCGCGCCGTGATCGTCGGCAGCCAGCCAGCGGAGCCCAGCCAGCGCGGGCTCGTGCTGGGACTGGCGCTCGCCCTCTCTGCGGCGCTCCTCCTCCTCATCTTCCTTGGCATCAAGTCGGCAACGCCCAAGGGGCCCGAACTGCCCTCTGAGCCGCCTTCCGCGGCGGTGACGGTCACTCCCACCGGCGGCATCACGGCCGCCATTTTCACGCAGCCCTCCGGCGCCACGGTGACCCTCGACGGCCAGCCCGTCGTAGGCATCACGCCCCTCTACATCCCGAACCTTCAGGTCGGCCAGGCCTACAAGCTCTCCATCGCGCTGCC
>JBIIFW010000002.1:0-32185 GCA_044236985.1 Bradymonadia bacterium
TCTACCCCTACTTCCACCTGTTCGCGGCCGGCATCGCCCTCTACGGGATCCACCGTGACACGAGCAGCCGCCGCAACTGGCTCCTCTTGGCCGCCACCGTCGTCTGCGAACTCCTGCTCCCGCGGCCAGACGGCGGAAACCTCGGCCACCTCATCGTACTGAGCAGCATCGGCGCCGTCTGGATGGCCACCACCGGACGCCTCCAGTGGCTCGTGAGCAGGCCACTCCTCTGGCTCGGCTCCATCTCCTACGCGCTCTACCTCATCCATCAGAACATCGGCTACTGGCTCATCCACCGCCTCACCTCTGCGGGTTGGTCGCTGCCTGCAGCGACGCTCGCTGCGCTGGCCCTCGCGCTCGCACTCGCGCACGCCCTGCGGAACCTCGTAGAGGAACCCGGACAGTTGGCCATCAAGCGATGGTGGAAGCGCAGGCAACAGCCCACCGCCACGACAACCGCCTAGATACCGTCGCTCGTCTCGAAGAACTCAATCTTCGGGTGCCGCTCCTGCACATAGCCGAGGCGCCAGGCAGACTCCGCGAGGTAGACAGAACGCTCCTTCACGTCGCGCGCCACATAGCGCCGGAAGGCCTGCTCAAACTCCGCCACCGCCACCGCATCGGTCGACCGATACCAACGAGCCGTCGTCAGCTCCACCATCTCGAACTGCGCCTGAACATCATACTCGGCAGCGAGCCGGAACTTGAGCACCTCCAGCTGCAGGTTACCGACCACCCCGACAATGAACTCGGGCGAATCAATCGGACGAAAGAGCTGCACCGCCCCCTCCTGCGCCAGCTGATCGAGCCCCTTCTTCAGGTTCTTCATCCGAAGCGGATTCTCTAGCCGCACCCGACGAAAAATCTCGGGCGCAAAGCAGGGGATGCCTGTGAAGTGAAGCGACTCACCCTCCGTGAAGGTATCGCCGATCTCGATGAGCCCCGTGTCGTGCACGCCGATGATATCGCCCGCCCATGCATCCTCCACGATCTCCCGCTCACGGGCCATGAAGGTGATCGGATTGGCGATCTTCATCTCGCGGCCCAGCCGCACATTCCACAACTTGTCACCCCGCTGGAAGTGGCCCGAGCAGACACGAAAGAAGGCGATGCGATCCCGATGGTTCGGATCCATGTTCGCCTGGATCTTGAAGATGAATCCCGTCACCTTCTCCTCCGCAGGCTGGACCACCCGCTCTCGACAGGCGCGCGGCTTGGGCGGCGGCGTGATCGATACGAAGGTGCGGAGCATCTCCTCCACGCCAAAGCCGCTCAGCGCGCTCCCGAAAAAGACCGGCGTCTGCTCGCCGCGCAGGAAGGCTGCTTCGTCAAACTCAGCGCCAGCCCCCTCGAGGAGGTCCAGCTCCTCGCGGAGCCGGTCCGCGGCAATCTTGCCGATGATGCTGTCGAGACGCGCGTCCGTCGCCCCTTGGATCTCAACATAATCGCCCTTCCCGCCGTCGGCCGAGCCGTCGAACAGCCAGACCGACTTCGAACGAAGGTCATAGACCCCGCGAAAGCCGCTTCCGGACCCGATCGGCCAGGTGAGCGGGATGGCGTGAAGCTTCAGCACCTTCTCAAGATTATCCAGCAGATCGAACGGCTCGAGACCGTCGCGATCCATCTTGTTCATGAAGGTAACGATGGGCGTGTTCCGCATGCGGCAGACATTCATCAGCTTGATCGTCTGCGCCTCAACACCCTTACCGCTATCGATCATCATCAAGGCCGCATCGACAGCCGTGAGCGTCCGATAGGTATCCTCGCTGAAGTCGTTGTGACCTGGAGTGTCGAGCAGGTTGATGTCGTAGCCCTCAAAGGGGAACCGCATCACAGCCGTTGTTACCGAAATGCCCCGCTGCTTCTCGATCTCCATCCAGTCCGAAGTCGCATACTTGCCCGACTTGCGCGCCTTTACCGTTCCGGCCATCTGGATAGCGCCGCCGAGCAGCAGCAGCTTCTCGGTCATCGTGGTCTTTCCGGCGTCCGGGTGGCTGATGATGCCAAAGGTCCGACGGAGGGCGATCGCCTCTACCAATGCAACACTGCCCGCTTCCATCACACACCTCACCAGAGAGGCGGCGCAGATAGCCCCGAGTCATCGAAGCCGCAAGCGCGGCGCGGGACCGGCAAACACCGCCAGTCTGACCGTCGCCTCACAAACAGGCATGGCAAGGGCCCGGCGACCGCGCAGCGGGCAGCGCTCCGCCTGCAATGTGCTGCACCCTGCGAACCAGCCTGCTACCCGGCCGACGGAGGCCCGCATGAACTGCCGTGCGCTCACAGCTCCGCTCGCAGGCCTGCGCGGACTGACCCAACACAGCCAGTCTGACCGTCGCCCCACAAACAGGCATGGCAAGGGCCCGGCGACCGCGCAGCGGGCAGCGCTCCGCCTGCAATGTGCTGCACCCTGCGAACCAGCCTGCTACCCGGCCGACGGAGGCCCGCATGAACTGCCGTGCACTCACAGTTCGCTCGCAGGCCTGCGCGGACTGCGCCAGGACCTCGCGCAGTCAAGGCCGCACCTAACCCCGCGGCAAGCAAGCCCCGCGCCGCCGCCATCAAGGGACCCTGAAAATCGTGAGCGAACGCTGCGTTGACGAAGCGCTGCATTACATGGCCGCTCGTGACATCCCACGGCCCTGCTGGGGACCCGATACGATGCTCCTTGCGACGGTCGCCACGTGATTGGCACGAGAGCGTGGCCGGCCCCCTTCGGAGCGCGCTAGAAGCATCCACCTTTGCGGCGCGCGGCAGGGAAAGGCGCCACCCGCGCAATGAGAACCCAGCGCACGCGTGGAGGCCCGGGTACAGAAGCGAGGCTCCGCCGATAGGGGGCGCCTTCCAGCCACCGCAGAGACGCGGTACAAGGTCGCGCAACACCGATGCAATCAACCAACTGCCCCCACGAGGATACCCAGCGCCGATCCGCGTGGACAGGCTCACGAAGGGAACCTCGCGAGGCCTCTCAACGCTGCGGTTCCCTAGGCGACGCGCGAGCAGGCAGAGCCCCTTGCAACTGGAACTGCCTCGATGAGGAACCATGTCACAGATGAGCCGCACGGCCGCAGCAAGCCCCGGCCGAAACCTATCGGAGATCCAATCGTGCAGTTGCGAATTCGGCGGGAGCGAGCCGCTCCCACAGCCACCAGGCTTCGCGAAAGCGCGTCCCCCCGGACAGCCCAGAGCCTTCGACATGAAAGACGGAGAGCGCAAACCCGCCTGCAGGCCGCTTCGATAACGGAAAGACAGAGAGATTGGCCGGTATGCAAGACGCCACTGCCGTCTCAACCCCACTCGACGCGCAGCGAGTCTATCCGCATGGCAGAACCCTAAGACGCGCGGATTCAGCGATTCAACGCAGCGCACACGACGCGAAAAGAGAGAGACAAACGCCCGCCTGGCCTGCAAATGCAGAGCACAAAACATCGTCTCAAGGCCGGCTCATGCGACGAACGACCATCAGGCGAAGGATCACCACAGGCCCGCATCGCACACACCTCTCACGCGGGGCCAGGAGAGGGCGTCTGTGCGGGGTTGGGATGGGAATGCAGGGCGCAAAAACGCCTCAAGGCCGTTTCGGTGAAGAAACGACCTTGAGGTTTTAAGGGTGCCGGCAGCGACCTACTCTCCCACACAGTTGCCCGTGCAGTACCATCGGCGCAGGAGGGCTTAACGACCGAGTTCGGGATGGGATCGGGTGGGGCCCCTCCGCAATAACCACCGGCATAATTCTATGGTGGTTTGGATGCTGAGGAAATGATGGGGTCAGAGGGGAGGGGGAGATAGAAAAGAGTCAAGCCGAATGGTCGATTAGTATCGCTCGGCTCATGCGTTACCACATTTACACCTGCGACCTATCTACGTCGTGGTCTACAACGGACCTTCAGGGAGACCTAGTCTTGAGCGTGGCTTCCCACTTAGATGCTTTCAGTGGTTATCCATTCCGAACGTAGCTACCCGGCGATGCCGCTGGCGCGACAACCGGTATACCAGGGGTTCGTCCATCCCGGTCCTCTCGTACTAAGGACAGGTGCTCTCAAGTCTCCTACGCCCACAACAGATAGGGACCGAACTGTCTCACGACGTTCTGAACCCAGCTCGCGTACCACTTTAATTGGCGAACAGCCAAACCCTTGGGACCTGCTCCAGCCCCAGGATGTGATGAGCCGACATCGAGGTGCCAAACCTCCCCGTCGATGTGAACTCTTGGGGGAGATCAGCCTGTTATCCCCGGAGTACCTTTTATCCGTTGAGCGATGGCCCTTCCACGCGGGACCACCGGATCACTAAAGCCTGCTTTCGCACCTGTTCGACCCGTCGGTCTCACAGTCAAGCTCCCTTATGCTTTTGCACTCGACGGTGGGTTTCCAATCCACCTGAGGGAACCTTTGCGCGCCTCCGTTACAATTTGGGAGGCGACCGCCCCAGTCAAACTGCCCACCAGGCAGGGTCCCTGGCCCAGATCATGGGCCGAGGTGAGACATCCAGACATCTCAGGGTGGTATTTCAACGTTGGCTCCGTCGAAGCTAGCGCCCCGACATCACAGCCTCCCACCTATCCTACACAGAGATGCCCGAAGGTCACTGCCAAGTTACAGTAAAGGTTCACGGGGTCTTTCCGTCTTGCTGTGGGTAAACAGCATCTTCACTGCTAATTCAATTTCACTGAGCCCCTGATTGAGACAGTGGGGAAGTCGTTACGCCATTCGTGCAGGTCGGAACTTACCCGACAAGGAATTTCGCTACCTTAGGACCGTTATAGTTACGGCCGCCGTTTACTGGGGCTTCGGTTCAAAGCTTCGCTTGCGCTGACCTCTCCCCTTAACCTTCCAGCACCGGGCAGGCGTCAGACCCTATACGTCGTCTTATCGACTTCGCAGAGTCCTGTGTTTTTGGTAAACAGTCGCTACCCCCTATTCTCTGCGGCCCCCTTAGGCTTTTACACCCAGAGGGCACACCTTCTCCCGAAGTTACGGTGTCAATTTGCCGAGTTCCTTAACCAGGGTTCTCTCACGCACCTTGGAATATTCATCCTACCCACCTGTGTCGGTTTGCGGTACGGGCGGCTCAAGAGCTCTGCACGCAGCTTTTCTCGGAAGCATGGAATCAACCAGTTAGCGAGCCCGAGGGCTCTACCTCATCCCCTCTCATGATATGATACCGCGTTTGTGGCTATCGCCTCCTACGGTATCTCACTACGGGGTTAAACCGGCAATCCGTTAGCCGGCTGGCCTATCCTTCTCCGTCCCTGCTTGCTTCAACGCTCTCATGCCGGTGCTGAAATATTCATCAGCTTGCCATCGACTACGCGGTTTCGCCTCGTCTTAGGTCCCGACTAACCCTGGGAGGACGAGCCTGGCCCAGGAATCCTTGGGTTTTCGGCGTGCGAGATTCTCACTCGCATGATCGTTACTTATGCCTGCATCTTCACTTGTACGCGCTCCAACCGTTCTTGCCGATCGATCTTCACCGCACGTACAAAGCTCCCCTACCACTCATAAATGAGTCCGCAGCTTCGGTATCCGGCTTAGCCCCGTTGTATCTTCAGCGCAGGTTCGCTTGACCAGTGAGCTATTACGCTTTCTTTCAAGGGTGGCTGCTTCTAAGCCAACCTCCTGGTTGTCTGTGCGCTCCCACATCTTTTCCCACTGAGCCGGATTTGGGGACCTTAGCTGGCGGTCTGGGTTGTTTCCCTTTCGTCTATGGACGTTATCACCCACAGGCTGTCTCCCGGGCTAATCATTACGGAATTCAGAGTTTGACTGGGGTTGGTAGGCGGGTAAGCCCCCTAGCCCAATCAGTGCTTTACCTCCGCGTGACATCGCCCGAGGCACTACCTAAATAGTTTTCGGGGAGAACCAGCTATCTCCGAGTTTGATTGGCCTTTCACCCCTATCCACAGCTCATCCCCCAAATTTTCAACTTTGGTGAGTTCGGCCCTCCATCCCGTGTTACCGGAACTTCAGCCTGGCCATGGATAGATCACTCGGTTTCGGGTCTGCGCCGCGCGACTTGACGCCCTATTCAGACTCGCTTTCGCTTCGGCTCCGCTTTACGCTTAACCTTGCCGCGCAACGCAACTCGCAGGCCCATTATGCAAAAGGTACGCTGTCACCCTCTATAAAATAGGGCTCCAACGGCTTGTAGGCTTACGGTTTCAGGATCTCTTTCACTCCCCTCGCAGGGGTGCTTTTCACCTTTCCCTCACGGTACTATTCGCTATCGGTCATTGGGGAGTATTTAGCCTTGCGAGATGGTCCTCGCAGATTCCCTCGGGGTTACACGTGTCCCGAGGTACTTGGGATCCGTCTAGGGCCTCCTCAGCTTTCGCTTACAGGGCTATCACCTTGTATCGCCAGCCTTCCCATACTGTTCAGCTAGCCTCAAAGGTCCCACGTCGACGTCCCGCAACCCCTTCGGCTCTTGCGAACCGAAGGTTTAGGCTGTTTCCGCTTCGCTCACCGCTACTAAGGAAATCGATTTTTCTTTCTTCTCCTCCAGGTACTGAGATGTTTCAGTTCCCCAGGTTCGCCTCCTTCCGCCTATGTATTCAGCGGAGGATAACGGTCGACTAAGACCGCTGGGTTGTCCCATTCGGATATCTCCGGATCAATGCCTGTTAGCGGCTCCCCGAAGCTTTTCGCAGCTTACCACGTCCTTCATCGCCTCCCAATGCCAAGGCATCCACCGTAAGCCCTAAATAGCTTGACCTACTTTTTCTACCTCTCACGCTCGTCTCGGTCCTCTCAGACCGAAATCACAGCGCTCTTTACCTTTACTCTTCAGTCAAAGGTAGAGCTACCGCTCCCCTCTGACCCCATGCGCTCTCGCGCTTTCCTCAATTGTCAAAGAACCACCAAATCTTCCAGGACGCTCCCTGAAAACTGAATGAAAGAGACTCCGGATTCCCCGGTAACAAAGATGCAGACGACTTTGGAACATTGCTGCTCCGTAAGGAGGTGATCCAGCCGCAGGTTCCCCTACGGCTACCTTGTTACGACTTCACCCCAGTTACCGACCAGACCTTCGGCGCCTCCCCCCTTGCGGTTAGGCCGACGACTTCTGGTCCAATCGACTCCCATGGTGTGACGGGCGGTGTGTACAAGGCCCGGGAACGTATTCACCGCGGCATGCTGATCCGCGATTACTAGCGATTCCGACTTCATGAGGTCGAGTTGCAGACCTCAATCCGAACTGAGAATGGCTTTTTACGGTTTGCTTACCTTCTCAGGCTTGCGTCGTTTTGTACCATCCATTGTAGCACGTGTGTAGCCCTGGACATAAGGGCCATGAGGACTTGACGTCATCCCCACCTTCCTCCGGTTTCACACCGGCAGTCTCCCTAGAGTTCCCGACTTTACTCGCTGGTAACTAGGGACAAGGGTTGCGCTCGTTGCGGGACTTAACCCAACATCTCACGACACGAGCTGACGACAGCCATGCAGCACCCGTCTCACGGCTCCCCGAAGGGCACCCCTCCATCTCTGGAAGGTTCCGTGGATATCAAACCCAGGTAAGGTTCTGCGCGTTGCGTCGAATTAAACCACATGCTCCACCGCTTGTGCGGGCCCCCGTCAATTCCTTTGAGTTTTAATCTTGCGACCGTACTCCCCAGGCGGCTCACTTATCGCGTTAGCTACGGCACTGCCAGCGTCTGCCACCAGCACCCAGTGAGCATCGTTTACCGCGTGGACTACCAGGGTATCTAATCCTGTTTGCTCCCCACGCCTTCGCGCCTCAGCGTCAGTATCAGGCCAAGAGGTCGCCTTCGCCACCGGTGTTCCTCCAGATATCTACGGATTTCACTCCTACACCTGGAATTCCACCTCTCCCTCCTGCACTCAAGCTCAGCAGTTTCAAACGCACTTCCAGGGTTGAGCCCCGGGCTTTCACATCTGACTTACCGAGCCGCCTACGCGCCCTTTACGCCCAATAATTCCGAACAACGTTTGCACTCTCCGTATTACCGCGGCTGCTGGCACGGAGTTAGCCAGTGCTTCCTTCGAAGGTACCGTCAGACACATTCACCATGTGCTTTTCTTCCCTCCCGACAGGGCTTTACAATCCGAAGACCTTCTTCACCCACGCGGCGTTGCTGCGTCAGAGTTTCCTCCATTGCGCAATATTCCCCACTGCTGCCTCCCGTAGGAGTCTGGACCGTGTCTCAGTTCCAGTGTGGCCGATCATCCTCTCAGACCGGCTACCCATCTTCGCCTTGGTGCGCCATTACCGCCCCAACTAGCTAATGGGCCGCGAGCCCCTCCTTAGGTGGATTACTCCTTTCCTCTGTCATGGCATCCCACAACAGAACTATCCGGTATTAGCGCCCCTTTCGGAACGTTATCCCAAGCCTCAGGGCAGGTTACTCACGTGTTACGCACCCGTCCGCCGCTAGGGATTGCTCCCCCGCTCGACTTGCATGTGTTAGGCACGCCGCCAACGTTCGTTCTGAGCCAGGATCAAACTCGCCAGTTGAATCCTGCTCGATGGCTCTCGCCATCTGCGTTAGCTTCTCTTTTCTTTCAAACATCTTTGTCTACCCGCTCCAGCCTCCCGGCCTTCGCAGGTTGTCTCTTTCATCCAGTTTTCAAAGAACCTCTCGACCCTTCCGCCGTCTCTCTTGCGAGCACCGTCATCGGGTAGGGGGGCTATTGTAGCGGGGGAAACCGAAGTGTCAACTCTCTTGTCATCAGTTCGTCAAACCCCCGTCGTTCCTAGCCCAGAGCCCCTTTTTGACCCCCGTAGCCCGCTGCCTCATGCAAAAATCTTTGATCCTGCGCGATCCGGCGCACAACCTCATACCCGCCGATCCCCACCGCTGTCGCTAAGTTCAGGCTGCGAACGCCGCTGGTCGTAGGGATGCTAACCCCCTGTCCTGCCCAGCGCGCGATGAAGTCGGCTGGCAGACCCTTCGACTCTCGGCCGAAGACGAGCACCGCACCGCGTTCCAACCCCGCTTCCCAGTAGCTTCGGCTCGCCTGCTTGGTGAACAGGAAGGTCCGCCCCTGCGGCAGCATCGGCTCCAGGCGCTCCAGGCTCTCGTGCACGGAGAGCGTCACGCTCGGCCAGTAGTCCAGCCCTGCCCGCTTGAGGTGGCGGTCTTCGAGCGCAAAACCGATGGGCTGTACGATGTGCAACCATGCGTGCGTTGCCGCCGCGAGCCGTGCTACGCTGCCGGTGTTCTGCGGGATTTCGGGCTCGACCAGCACGATGTGCAGGTTCACATCCGGCGCAGCGCCCACATCGAAGTTCGGAAGGGTTTGAACGATGCTCGACATGTCTCTCCATGCGAAGTTGCGTAACAGGTTCTCGTCCGCTCGTAGCAGGCTCTCTGGCGGCCGACAGGTGCTTGCTGCAACTCCGCTGGTTCCCGCGCTCCCCTCGGTTTCGGAGCCTGCAGGCGCCTCCCCACCGGCCGCGCTACCGATTGACTACCAGCCGCTCGACTGGTCGACCGTGACCAGTCCCGGGCGCTTCTTTGAGCGTCAAGCTCTTGGTTGGGACGCCCAGTCGCCCGTTGATGCGATGCGGGAGCTCTGGCGGGCGTTGGAGAGCTTCGCGGGGCTCATCTTTGGCAACTCTCTGGCCTCTGCGGCGCTGGGGGCAACACTCTGCGCGGTGTTGCTCCTTCTCGCTGGCGGCCTTGTGCTCGTCGACCGCCGGTTGGTGCGCGCAGCGAACGACGGCCGTCTTCCGCTGCCCTTCGCGGAGCAGCTCGCGACACTGCTCGTGCCCTGCGGCGCGGCGGCGCTGCTGATGGTCTCCCGGCAGTTCCTCGGCTCATCCACGGTGGCGCCGACCTTTGCCATGCTCGCCCTTCTGATTGCTGGTTCACGCCTTCTCCAGATTCCGGTCTCTGTGCTCTCCGCGATAGACGGCGCAGCCGAAGACCTCGCTCCCTCTTCGCGGCTTCGTCGGCACCTCGTCTATCCCGGTCGGATCATCCTCGGGCTCTCAGCGCTTATCGTGCTCTCCAAGGCGATCTCTGTCGCCCCTGCGGTTGTCGACCTCTTCACCCTTGTGCGCAACGTTGCACTGATGCTTGCGGTCGTGGCTTTGGTCCCCGTCCGCGCCGACCTGATGGCGCTCTTTCCTGCGACCGGCAACGCGCGATACATCGCGGTGCGCGCTTTGGTGAGCCGCATGCTCGCCGTGCTGCTGGCCGCCTCGCTCGTGCTACTGCTGCTCTGGAACCTGGGCTTCCGAGTCGCTGCAGAGACACTCCTTCTGCGCAGCTATGCAGTCCTAGGAGTTGTACTGGCAGGCGCGCTTGCGGCGCGCTGGCTCGGCGAAAAGGCGGGAGAGCCTGCTGCGCAGCGACACCCCGTCCTCAGCGTTCTCGTCGGCCCCGTAGACTGGGTGTTGCGGCTGGTCGTCTACGGGGTGCTGGGATGGGCGCTGCTTGCCACACTGGGGCTCTGGTCACCGCTGACTGCCATCTTGGCCCAGCCCTTCCTCTGGGTGGGCACGGGCGGTGTCTCCTTGCTGGGCCTGTCGAAGGGGGCCGCTGTCTTGGTCATCGCGGCCTATGTCTCGCGCACTCTACGCGCTGCGATGGAGGTCTGGTGGTTCAGCGCACTCGACGTCCCCGCAGGGACGCGGAACGCGGCGAGCACGGGTGCGCATTACCTCGCGATGCTCATCGCCGGAGCCGGGGCGCTGACGCTCTCAGGCATCGACTTGCGGGGGCTTGCGGTCTTTGCGGGGGCTGCCGGTCTGGGTATCGGACTGGGGCTGCGCGAGGTGGCGGCACAGACCATCAGTGGCATGACGCTGCTCTTCGGCGGCACGCTCGGAAAGGGCGACAGCGTGACGCTGCCGAGCGGCGAGTTTGGACGGGTGGTGGAGATCGGCCTGCGGCGCTCGCTCTTCGAGACACCGGACGGCCGGGAGATCTCGGTTCCAAGCAGCGACCTTGTAAATGGTCAGGTTGTGGTTTGGACCCGCAAATCACGCTTCGTGCGCGTGCGGTCCGAGGTGACCCTGCCGGTGGGGAGTGACCTGGAGCTGGCACGGGCGGCGTTGGCCGGAGCGGCAGCGTCGGTTCAGAGCAGCGAGACGACGGAGCCCGTTAAGGTGTGGCTTCGCAGCGCGTTGCCGACGGGGCTGGTGTGGGAGGCGATGGCCTGGGTGGACATCGCCAAGTCGACACCAGAGGAGGCCTCTGCCAGGCTGCTGCGCGCCTGCCTGACCGCTCTGGCTGAGGCGGAGTTAGAGCTGGCGCGCCCTACCCTGTCGGTTACCCAGGGCTGAGGCCTCCGGTGCCGAGGAGCGGCTCCTACTTGCCGCGGAAGATGATCTCGACGCGGTTGTTCTTGTCGCGCTCTGCTGCCTGCTGCCCCTGGAAGCGGGGCTTGGACTCGCCGAAGGCCTGGACGCTGAGGCGGGCGGTCGCGAGCGCTCGCTGCAGGAAGTAGTCCTGAACCGCATTGGCGCGCGCCTGACTGAGCGACTGGTTGGAGGCATCGTCACCCCGGTCATCGGTGTGACCCTCGATGACGATGGAGTGGTTCTTGAACTGCTTGGCGATGTCCACGACCTTGTCGAGGAGGGTGCGACCGCTGTTGGAGAGGCCGGAAGATCGGCCATCGAAGATGCCTGAGGTAACGACGACGATACCGCGGGCATCGATGAAGGCGTTGCGCACGCCGAACTCCTTCTGGGCGCGTTCGTAGATCGCCTGCGATTCAGTGTTGCGAAGGAGCTTATCCTGCTCCTCGGTCCACTGGGCGCGGGAGACATCGCTGGCGTTCTTGAAGGCCTCTTGGGCCTGGAGCGCGGTCTGGTAGGCGTCGTCGAACTTCTCGTCGTTGTAGAGGGTTTCGGCGCGCGCGAGGAGGTTCTGTGCCTCGTTGAACTTGGGGCCGGCGAAGTCGGGGGCCTTGAGCCCTTCGGCCTCGGTCTTCTTGATGCGCGCCTCTTGGAGCGCGTAGATGCTGCGCGACTCGCTCTTGGCCCTCTCTTCGAAGGAGTCGAGCGAGCGGCGAAGCTCCTCGTTGCGCTTGAAGAGGGTCTGGATGGTCTCGAGCAGGGTCACCAACTCCTGCTCGCCCTGGAGCCGCTTCTGGTAGTCATTGCGGCGGGAGAGCTGCTCCTGATAGCGCTGGTTGGCCTGGTTGAGGCGGACGCGGGCGTCGGCAGAGCGGGCGTAGTTCTCGGCTGCTCGGTAGTACATCAGAGCGATCTTGGCGCGGGCCTCGGTGTTGGCTGGGTCGCGCTCGTCGAAGGACTCCAGCGAGAGCCCGTAGTAGGCATCGCTGAGCTTCACGAGCTCGTTCGCCGACTGGCGCAGCCGCTTGAGGTTGGGCTCTGGCTCGTCGGCGGCGGGCTTCCGAATCTCTGCAGAGTATTCGCGGGCGCGCAGGGTCTCGAGTTCGGCGAGGTTGCCCGTTTTCGGCCTGGGGCCGCCGCAGGCGACGAGCGCCAAGGAGAGGGCGAGCGGGAGAGCGATGCGAGAGAGGCTGAAGCGGTGGGTCATCTGTTTCATCCTACTTCCCCGTCTTGGGCGCCGGTGTGTCCTTCTCGAGCGAGTCAACGATCGCAGAGACCTGACCCTGCAGGTCTGTGCGCCGCGAAGAGGTTGTCTCAAGTTCAAGTTGGAGTTCATCCGCTTGGGTCTGAATGGTCACATTGTCCGCCTCGCGCTTGTCGGCCAGCTGATCGATCTCGCCGCGGTCGAGCAGCGACTTCACCAACTTTAGCGTGGCCTCGAGGGTCAGGAGCGTTGTCTCCGCCTTTCCGTACATCTCCGAGGCCAGGCTCGTTTGGATGTCGGTGATGGAGAGCCGAGCGGTGGCGATGTCTTGGCTCGCATCGTCACGGAGTTCGTGTGTCTCGAGTTCAGCGAGGAGGGAGCTGGCAGTCTCCATCCGTGAGGCCACCTCCTCAGGCGAGAGCGCCGCCTGTGCCGTGCTCGCTGAGAGCAAGGACGCGATGAGGACAAGAGATGCAATGTGCGTCTTCACGATGGGCAACCTGGGTGAAAGTGGCGGAAGATGGAACTGCGGTGAGGAAGGTCAGAGTTTCCAAGAGATAGGCGCCGACGGCGTGCGGCACTCGCGGTCGTTGCAGATGCTCAAGCGGAGACTGGCATCGACGATGCCCGAACCCTCCAAGGGCACAACGACCTCATATCGGGCGCGATCTGCGCCGAGCTCTTTCGCCTCGGACTTCACGAGCTTCTTGCCGGCGTGAAAGGGTGAGGTCGGGGCGATTGTGAGAGCCCAAGGGAACTCCTGATTGATATGGAAGCCCGGCTCGGGGGTGACCTCTGCGACCAGGTGTCGACCATCAGCAGCTGCTTCCACCCGTGCTACGAGTTTGAAACCGGTGTCGGCCTGCGCGGGTGCCGGAGCGGGAGCAACTACCGGAGCAGCAGGCGGAGCAACCGCAGTCGGCTGCGTGGGCGCCGCTGCCGGCTCGAGGTTGGTTGCGCTCGACGAGCCGCAGGCTGCGAGTGTCAGCATGAGGATTCCGGAGAGGGAGGGGGAGGGTCGAATGGGCATGATTCCTCGGTCGCGCAGATAGATGCAGAGGGAGACTGCCTACCACCGCAGGCGTTTCCGTCAAAGAGCTAAGCGCGCCCGCCTCTCTGGGAGAGTGGCGGCCTGCGGGAAGTTTGTCGTCGAGAGCGGGAGTTGGTACCACGCTGTCCTACCTCATGGAGCACGCGATGGTTGTGGCAGAAAGAACACCCCTGCAGCGCAGGATTCGCACGGCGGGATTCCTCTTCTTGCTCGCGCTGATTGCCGTGTCGATCACAGCAAGTTTCCTCGGAGTTCTGCGCGGTCTTGACTCACAGGTCGCGAGAGACCCGCTGCCGCCGATCTGCCCTCCTGCACCGAGCGAGGCCAGCAATGGATGAGCATCAGTCAGCAGAGGAGACCCTTCACGAGATGCGTCGTGAGCTGATCGAGACGCGCAATCTCTCCATCAAGGCAGACCATGCGCTGCGCGGTCTGACGACAGAGATGAAGCAGCTTGGCCGACGTCTCGAGGTGGGGGAGCGGCGGACCGCACTCAACTCGATCGCATCGTATGTGCTGTTTGCTGCTTTGAGTTTTGCCGGCATGTTTTTGTTTTTCAGGGCGGCGATCGAACGGAACGAAGTGGATCACAGATTGGTGGAGGAAAAGCAGGAGCAGAACCAACGAAGGCTCGCCGATCTGGAGGCGGAGATCGAACGCAGACGTCAGTCGGAGAGGGAGAGTTACGCCTTCCTTGAGCTTCTCCAATCGGGCCGGCGCGACGAAGTGGTGGAGCGGTTTGCCGCTATTCAGGGCCGTCTGACGGACCGTGCGACGCTTGAACTCTTCCGGCGCGAGGTTGACCGGACGCGGCAGGAGGTTGCGCTGGATGCCTACCGCGATGGCATCAAGGCAGCGAAGGCGGAGAGTTGGGAGCGTGCGCGTGACGCCCTGCTCCGGTCACTCACCCATGTCGAACAGGCCACCTATACGCCGAACCTGCGGTATCAGCTTGCGGAGTCGCTCTACCATCTCCGCGACTGGTCGGCTGCCGAGCCGCACTATGCTGCGGCTATCGAGTCCAACACGTTGACACGTAACGATACGATCCTGGCGACCTATCACCGCGCGGAGTGTCTGGAGCGATCGGGGCGCCATGGCGAGAGCGCCGTTGTGTTTCGAGGATTCGCGCAGCGCTACGACTACCATCCGTGGGCGCAGAGCGCGCTGCAGAAGGCCGCGAGCCTGGAGCGTCGTGCCGGAGGCTCGTCCGAGAAGAGGTAGCAGACGATGGCGCCTCAACGCACTCGCTGCGGAGCCCCAATCGACAGCGTGTTGGCTACCTAGGGCTGCACGCCACGCTGATGGCCTCCGCGGCGCATTGCAGTGTCGTCAATCGACCTGCTGCACCCGATCAGTGGCTGCCTGGACAGGACAGCTGACGAGGCGCTCCCTGAGGCTGTGGCGCAGGAGGCGCAGGCCCGTTCTACGCCCTCGTGGCCGTCAGGCCCGGTGCAGCGCCCGCGAGAGGAGCTTGGCGACCAGCTAGGGAGCCGCGGGGACGGGGTAGTTGGCACGATAGACAGCGCCGGGTGCCGGGATGACACGGGCTCTGTCGGCCTCGGATACAGAAGCCGGAGAGATGAACCGGAAGCCGATGCTGTTGGGGCAGCTGGTGGCGTCGTAGTCAACAGCATACTGCGCCGTTGCAGGGATCGAGGAATCGCCCGAGCCGAGCGACTCGAACTCACCGGCGGAGCCGGCGGAGACGAGAGCCGTGAAGTTAGGCTGCTCAGGGTTCCTGAGGGCTACCGCGACCTGGAAGCCGGAGCAGACCTTGGGCGGGATGGTCGGATCGCCCGGGTTGACGCAGGCCTCGCCGGCCGGACATTCCGCATCAGTCTGGCAGGTGCGGGGTGGGTCCTGAAGGCAGCGCAGGTTGAGGTTGCGGCCGATGACATCACCAATCTGGGTCAGAGCCGACGCATACTCACCGGCGCAGATGTTCTGCTCGAGGCCGCGGGCGCCAAAGTAATCGATGAGTTCGCGATACCGCTTTCCGTCGTATCCGGTGGAAAGAAAGGTTTCGATCGACCCGCCGCTTCCTTCGGTGGTCTCACGGGTGCAGGCGAGGGGATGGTCACGACCGTTCTCTGGCAGAGGGCCCGCGTCAGGACCGATGATTCCAGCGACAAAGATGCGGCTCAAGACCTCGGCGCGCTCGTCGGGCACCGAGGTATCCTGCCCAGGCCGGGTCTTGGCGCGGATCAGGGCGTCGAGGTAGAGCTCGACGCTCGGGAGCGTGCGGCTTGCAGCATAGCAGGCGCTGTCTCCGCCAGAGGTCGAGGCACCATTCTGAGAGCAGTCGTCCTCGTCGGAGAGGACGATCACGACGAGGTAGGCGTCGTCGCGGAGAAAGCCTTGGTTGGGTCCGGCGAGGTTCTCGGGACTCAGCGCAAAGCGGACTGCATCGAGGCCCATTTCGATAGGCTCACCGCAATCTCCCGTCTGTCCGAGGCAGCGGAAATCGGCGGCGAGCCGGGCAGCGTCAATGGCGCTTCCGGGATCGTTCGAGTCAACCTTGTAGTCGGCGGTGCGAAGGACGGGGTCTCGCTGACCGCAGGAGGCCAGGTCATCCGGCGGGTTGAAGCAGCCCTTTGCAATGACATCGCCGGGACCGCGACGGAAGATGCCTCCTTCGCTGATGTCTGTGGAGACCGCTGCGAGGTGCACATCGGCCCCGAGCAGGCTGAGCGCATCGACGAACGCGGCGAACTCCCGACCAAGCTGTGCCTGCTCGTCGAGCATGGAACTTGAGTTATCGACGACCCAGAGCACGTCGACGCGATTTGTGCCGAGCGGCTGGCTCTCTTCGATGTGCCAGCGGTCAAACGCATCAGAAAGCGGCGTCACCGGATGTTCCGCGCAGGAAAAACAGCAGACTCCAGCGAGCCCGGCGAGGCTCAACGCTCGGTACCAAGTTGGCTTCGTCATTCAATCTCTCCCTGCTAGCAGTTCAGCGTTAGCCGCACTCTTGCCGATCCCGCTTGAAGTTTCAAGCAAGCCGACGCCGGCGATGCCCCGATCCTGTCAGGAGACGATCCAGACGAGTGCAGCGAGCGCCGCGAGCGCGAGCAGGGCTGCGAGCAGGAGAAGCGCGATTGTTCGTCGGGACCGGGTGAGCCGTGGGAGGGCCTCAGAGCCTTCGCTCACCTCAAGCGATACGGTTCGGGCGGTTCGGTCGTCTGCGCGGAGTCCAGCGATGGACCCGGGAAGCCAGATGAGCATGAGGCCGGCGACGGAGGCAGCCAACGCGAACCGGAAGCGTGAGCGCCAGAGGCTCTTTTCGGCTGCAACAGCGGCGAGGTCGCGATCACGCGAATCGGCAAGGATTGGCCGCTGCTCAAACCGACGCGGTAGCCAGGCGAGCATCCAGCGGAGTCCGGCGCTGAGGGTCGCGTCGTCCGCAGCAGCGAGGAGGTCGCGGGTCTGCGGCCCGAGTTGGGATGCGAGTTGGCCGCCTGCTGCGCGCTGCATCGCATCAAAGAGTTCGAGCGCGCCTTCGCGGAGACGGGTGCTGTCTTGGGCGGGGAGCAGCCAGGTGGATGCCTGCTGCGGGTGCAGCAGATAGGGCTTGTTCGACGCCTGAAAGAGGCAGAGATGGCCTGCCGCGCTGGGCGGCAGCGAAATCTCAATCTGGTGGGCGCCTGCAGCAAACTCGGTCATGACGGTCGCCGTCCAGCGACCGCTGCAGAAGAGGTCGCCCTGCCAGGTTGCGCGGCTCCGTAGTTCGGACGTCTCGATGCGCACGGCCGCATGCGGTGGAACGGGCGCAGGCTCCCAGGCAGCGACCATTCCATCTGCCAGAAGCGACAGTTGCATCGGGGCCGTGACTTCCGCACCACCACAGCGCCAGCGCAGCAGGTAGTCTGTGTCGCGGTCGAGAACGACCGACAGTTCGGCGAGGCCGAAACTCGAGGTCGACGCGGCTGCGCGGGGAGATGGCGGCGCTCCGAGCCGCGTGCCGAGCAGTTCCACCTCGACCGCGGTCCGAGCCACGCCGGCTGCATCCGTGAGCCGCACGAGCAGCAGCGTCTGCATGAGCTGCTGGGCCACGCCCCCGGAAGGGACAACGGTAACAAGGTCTGTGCAGCCGGGTGCGGCGGGCCCGATAAAGGGGGGAGCAACCTCGTCCGTTGGCAGAGAGGCAGCCCGGATCAGGCCTCCGAGACCCTTCAACGGCATCGTAGCGATTGCCGGGGGCGCAGCGACCGCAGGTCCGACCTCAAACGGCAGTAGCGGCGCATCGAGCGACAGCGCCGACGCCTGCGCGCTGCCCCGCAGCGGTCCAGAGGGAACCCCGACCTGGAGGCTGAAGGCGATGCTCTCATGCGAGGTAAAGGCGGGTGTGAGCCGGCTGCCGCTTACAATGAGTTGGCTCGTTTTCGGAGCGGAGAAGCGTCCGTTATCGAGCGTGCGCACGGCCAAAGCGAGAGGAACATTCGCCTCTGGCCAAGGCTCTGACTCACCAAAGATGACAATGGACTTGAAGACCTTCATGCCAGAAAGACGACTCAGCCCGACGAAGGCCAAACCCCCGACGAGCGCGAGCAGCACCGACGCAGCGACAGCGACACGGAGCCGGGTGCGCAGCGGAAAGGCCGCAGCATGCTCTGAGGTGGTCCCGTTGGACATGTCAGAAGTCTCCGGATTCATCCCAAGAGGCCGCGCTGGCGGGGGCGGGCTCCGACGCAGCAATGGGCGACGCTGCGGGGGCAGGAACCGCGATCTCATCTAGCAGATCGCGGAGCGCCCCGACGCGCCGCGCATACTCCGCGAGTTGCCGTCCCTTGAGGGCGGGCCTTCGGATGTCGCGGCGCTCGAGCGGGTCGATGTAGGTGCCGTCGTGCTTGAGGCCGAAATGGAGGTGGGCTCCGGTCGATAGACCGGTGTTTCCGACGAATCCGATGACCTGTCCCTGTTCGACGCGCTGCCCCGCCTTCAGGCCTCGGGCAAAGCGGGAGAGATGTGCATATCCCGACTCATACCCGTAGCCATGCTTGATGCTCACAAGGTTGCCGTTTCCGCCCTTGGGGCCCACGAAGCTCACAGCGCCATCTGCTACCGCGCGGACGGGCGTGCCGGTCGGTGCAGCGTAGTCGACTCCGAGGTGGGGCCGACGGATCTTGAGGACAGGGTGGAGCCGATCGGGGTCGAACTTGCTGGAGATACGTCGGTACCTGCAGGGGGCCGCGAGGAAGAGTTTGGACAGCGCCTCGCCCTTGGCATTGAAGTAGTCGGTGCCATCCTCCTCGGGGCTGCGGAAGGCGACCCATGCGCCCTTTTGGCCGAGGTACTCAGCAGCGAGTATGTTCCCGAGCCGGTAGGGCTTTCCGTCGAGGAAGTGTCGCTCGTAGACCACCCTGAGAGCGTCTCCGACGATAGCCTGTTGGCTGAAGTCGATGTCCCACTGGAAGACTGCAGCGAGCGACTGAGCTAGCTGTGCATCGAGCCCTGCCGCTTCGACGGATTCCCAGAGAGAGCCGATGATCGGGATGGCGACAGCCTGCGTTCGACGCTCCACGGGCAGACGCACATCGACGGCAGAAAACCTGGCATCGGCGCCCAGCGTTGCCTCGAGATACCGCTCGGGCGAGGTCTGATACTTGAGGGCGACGAGGGTGCCATCCGGTTGCAGGCTGGCCTCCCATGTGTGCCCGACGCGGGAGCGCCTGAAGTCGAACTTGGCGGAGAGCGCGACGAGAGCTCGCTGCGCCGAAGTGGGGGCTGCGCCGCGCTCGGTGAGCGCCGAGAAGAGCGTCTGGCCGGGTTCGATGGTCCCTGATGGCTGCAGGTCGGTGACTGCGGGGGTCGAGCCTTCAACAAAGCGCCCCTCGCGCTCCCCATCCAGCGCCATCCGAATCTTGGGTGCTACGAGGGCGAGCATGGGTGAACCTGACGCCACGGGCGCCTCCTCAATCTCCCCGCCGCGCTGGGTCCAGAGGCGTCCGAAGCCGAGCCCCAAAGCAATCGCAACCGAGATCATGGCAACGAACCAGAGGCGGCTCCGCCTTCGCGGAGTCCGTCTCAGGCGCCGGCGCAGCAGCCCGCGGGTGAACTGGTCACCCGCCAGCAAGTGCACCTCTTGCCAGCAGTTCACGCGCTGCTGTCCGAGCGGCATCAGACTTGGTGGTTCCGCCGAGCATGCGGGCTAACTCCTCCACCCTGCCGTCGTCGTCGAGCGTCTCAATCTGGCTCACCGTACGGCCGCCGCGAACCTCCTTTTCGACCATCAGGTGATGCTGCCCATAGGCGGCGACCTGGGGCATGTGGGTGATGGCGAAGATCTGGCGGTCGCGCCCGAGCGTACGGAGCAGGCCGCCGAGCGTCTCGGCGGTGGCGCCTCCGATGCCGACGTCCACCTCGTCAAAGAGGTAGATGACCGCCGGGTCACCGCGCAGGAGCACGCTCTTGAAGGCCACCATGAGGCGCGAGATCTCGCCGCCGCTGGCAACCTTTCCGAGAGGCCGCGGCCTGTCGCCCGGGTTGGCGCAGAAGAGGATTTCGACCTCATCAGCGCCATGTTCTGCGACGACCCCATCGGCAAGCGCATCCACCCTTAGTTCCACGGTGGCGTGGGGTAGCGCGAGCGGTCGGGCGGCGGCCTGGAGCGCAGCGGCGGCGAGCGGCGCTGCTGCCCGGCGCGCAGCACCGAGCATTCGGCCCGCCTCGTGGAGGAGATGCGCTGTCTCGGCGAGGCGGTGGGAGGCTCCGGCGAGGGCGGCTTCGACGCCAATGAGACTGTCTCGCTCGCTACGCAGCGAGTCGACGCGACCAATCAGCTCTTCCGGGGCGAGCGCATGCTTGCGCGCGAGTTTGCGAATCTGCTCGTGCCGCGTCTCGAGCTGGTCAACATCGTCAACCCCTTCCATGCCGAGGAGGTATCCGCGGAGGTCGTCCGCAACGCCGTCAAGCTCAGAGGCGAGTGCATCGAGGCGGAGGAGATAGGAGCCGAGCGACTCGTCAATCGACGCCATTTTGCCGAGGATCTGGCGGCTCTGGCGGAGCAGGTCGGAGGCTGAGGGTTCCGACTCCGAGAGCAGCGTGGCGGCGCGCCCTACGCCCTCCCCTAACTTCGCCGCATGCCGGACGCGCGCAAGCTTAGACTCGAGCTGTTCATACTCACCGGCGACGAGCCCTAGCGCCTCGAGCTCCTCGAGCAGGAAGCCGACATACTCGAGCCTCTGCTGTCGCTCGCGGGCCACGGTCTCCAGCTGTGCGAGCTCAGCGAGCGCCGCGCGGTGGGCGGCATGAGCAAGCGCGACAGAGTGGCGCATGGACTCATGGCCGGCGTAGGCGTCCAGCAGGTCGCGCTGAACATCGCGACGCGCCAGCGCGGTACCCTCGTTCTGGCCAATCATTTCGACGTGTTCACCGACCACCCTCTCAAGCAGAGAGACCGTGACAGCCACGTCGTTAATGAAGGCGCGGCTCCTTCCCTCTCTGCTGACAGAGCGGCGAACGATGATCTCATCAGCAGAGGGAATGCCTGCCGATTCGAGCAGGTCATGCACCCGCTGCCGAAGCGCGGGTGCAACGGCCAGCGTGGCGCTCACCGAGGCCTCGCGGGCATCGGAGCGGACGAGTTCGGCGCTGGCCCGCGTGCCACGGAGCAGATGCATGGCATCAAAGAGGATGGATTTTCCCGCCCCTGTTTCGCCCGTGAGCACCGTCAGCCCGGAACCGAGCGAGAGGGTAACGGCATCGATAAGGACAAAGTTGCGAATCGTCAGTTCGAGAAACACGGTAAAACTCCTGAAGTCGAGGGCCGAAGCGAGGAGGCTGGCTCGTTGACTTCCCTTGCGGTCACGCTATTGCGCGCGGGTGTCTTTTGGCCCAAACGCTAGGTCTTGTCATGCGCTTTGTCTCCTCTCTCGCACTTATCGGCGTTGGTTCGCTTCTGTTGCTTACAAACGGTTGCAGCAGCTGCTCTTCCGACAAGAGCAAGACGGCAGGCTGGCCTGATGCCCCCGCGACTGCGTCCGCCGTCTCCTCTTCGCTTCTCGAGCGCATGCCTGCGAGCACCCGCTGGGCCTTGGTCATCCCGAATGCGGCGGCCTTCGCGAAGGGCTTCGGAGGCATTCGAGGCCCTCTGGCCGCCGCAATCCCCGGATTCCGTGTGATGGACCAGGACTTCAAGAACACCATTGGCGCCGACCTCGGCGATGCCGCATCGCTGGCAAAGTGGGGCATCCCAGAGACCAGCGGTGTCTCGTTTTCGCAGATCGGCGGCGCCAACCTGGCCATGCTCTGGGTCACCGATGGCGACAAGTTCACGACCGAAGTGGAGCGGGTGCTCACAAAGCAGCCCTACAACTATGTCGCCAACCCGCAGCCGGCGACGGTGGGCGGCATGACCTTCAAGACCTACACCACAAAGGCTCCGGAGACGCGGCAGGCCTACCTCAGCATCGACAAGGGGCTGGTCCGCATCATCGTCTGCCCCACGACGAACAGCTGCGAGCCTGCGATCGCTGCGGAGCTCGCGGCGACAGCGAAGCAGGCCGCAGCCGACCCGTTTGTTGCGAAGATTGTCGAGGAGGCGAAGGGGGAGTCGGTCTTCGGCTGGTACGATGTGAGCGACAGAAAGGACGGCACACCACCGCCCGACTTCGGCCCCCTGCAGCAGCAGATGGCGCCCATCATGAAGTCCGGAGGCCTTGTCGGGGCCTCGGCGCGGATGTCCAAGGCAGGCGTCGATCTTCGGATAACGATGGCACCCAAGGATCTCGCCGCCGCCAAGCCGATGCTGAGCCCTCCGGCGAACGCGGTTGCTCCCGGCTTTTCCAAGCTCTTCAAGGATGATGCCTACGCCTTTGTCCGGCTTACCACGCAGTTCTCTGACCTCCTGGGGACCATCCGTTCTTCGAGCGGAGCCGCGGAGAACGCCGAGCTCGAGAAGGCGATCGGCGAGGCCGATGCGGTTCTCGGAGCAAGCATCGAGAAGGACCTCCTCCCCGCTCTCGGCAGCGCTGGAGTGCTCTTCACCACCCGGGCAAAGATTCTCAGCCTCGGTTCGGCGAAGTCGGCCGCCGATTTCGCGAGCGCACTCGGCGCTGTGGCTGCATGGCAGGTGAAGGACCGCGCCAAAATCGAGCCCCTTTTCGACAAGGCGGTGACGCTGCTCGAGGGGAAGGCGACGAAGTTCTCGGAGGGTGGTGCGACCGTGCTGCAGTTCACCGATTCGCAGATGGATCCGGGAAACATCGTGCTCACCGACTCGCTGCTGCTTCTAGTGCCCGACCGCGATCGCGCTACGGTCTTGGCCAACCTCGCCGCGGCGGCACCCGCAGCTGGCGCGCCCCCGGCCGATGCTGCCGCACTCCTCGATGCGGCCTCAGCCAACGGTCTCTACCTGAACATCGGCAAGATCGCGGCAGGTCCGATTGGCCAGATTTTCGGCGGACGTCTGCCCGCAGAAATCCAGACAGGCCTGAGCATGCTCGACACGCTCACCATCGGCACCCGGTACGGAAAGGAGACTTTCGGAGCCGATGTGCATCTTGGGCTGCTCGAGCGGGCGGCGGCGCCGGAGGCTTCGGGAGCACCTGCGGAAGAGGCTTCGGGCGCGCCCAAAGCACCCTAGTCCGAGGAGATGGCTCCTCGCAGGAGCCTCTCTACGCTGGCAGAGACCCGCGGGTCATCAGCGAACACCTGCTCTGCCTGAAGCATCCGCGCTTCGAATGCCTCACCTGTGAGACCCGCCGGAACCTGCTGACGAGCCATCGACGAGATCACCTCAGATATGCCTGTAGAGAGGGCGATCTCGCCGGTCTTCACCTGAGAGGCAACGCGGTCAACCGTCGATTGGAGAGCGGCACGCAGCGAGGCCTGCGATGCGGCACCTACGCCGGAAGCAGCACCAGCTGCCTCGGCGCCCGCCGCACTACCAACCTCCCCGACCTCGTGAAGGCCGGGTGAGATTCCAGACTGACCTACAGGTTTGATGACCATGCTCTGCGCCTAGCGAAAGTCTGCCTCCGATTCCAGATCAGGATGAGGCTCGAAACAGCGCCGAAAGTTTGCGCCACTGCCGCCGATGATACAGCAGAGCGCTGCATGGCATCACACCCTCACGACCCAATTCTACGACTTCCCAAGGCCGACCTTCACCTCCACCTCGACGGTTCGCTTCGGGCCGATACGGTGTTGCAGATCGCCGCCAGCGAGGGACTCGACCTCGCCAGCCGAGACGAAGCGTCACTCCGAACGATCCTCTCGCCGCCGCTCGACCCACCCAGTCTGGAGCGGTACCTCAAAGCCTTTGATGTGACCTGCGCGGTGATGCAGACGCGCCACGCCATCCGCCGCATCGCACGCGAGCTCGTGGAAGACTGCGCAGCCGAGAACATCACCTATCTCGAGGCCCGGTTCTGCCCCAGCCTGCTGACGCTAGGTGGGCTCTCCGTCGCAGAGGTAATCGAGGCGGTGGCGGAGGGTCTCGAAGAGGGAGAGCGGGCGACGGGGACGATGGCGCGGCAGATCATCTGCGCGCTCCGCCATCGAGACCTGCGCGAGGGTGTCGAACTGGCCGAGGCGGCCGTCGCACTCCGAAGCCGCGGGGTGGTGGCCTTCGATCTTGCCGGTCCCGAGGCTGGATTTGCTGCCGCTTGGCACGAAGAGGCCTTCCGCGTCGCCCGCCGCGGCGGGCTCTGGACGACCGTTCACGCAGGCGAGGCCGACGGACCGGACTCAATCTACGAGGCGCTGCACACGCTGGGTGCGGACCGGATCGGCCATGGCACGACGCTCGTAAACGACCCTGCGCTGATGGCGTGGATGATCGACCGAAAGCTACCCATCGAGGTCTGCCCGACCAGCAATGTGCAGACGGGCGCCGCGCCTTCGCTCGAACGCCACCCCGTGCGCAGCCTGCTGGAACGCGGAGCGACCGTCGTGGTCTGCACAGACAACCGCCTGGTGTCCGATGTGACGCTCAGCCATGAACTCCGGGCCGTCGCGAGCGCTGCGCAGCTGGGCCTCGACGAGATTGGGCTGCTGCTCCGGCGCGGCTTCTCCTCGGCCTTTGTATCGCTGGAGGAGCGTCGCCGGCTCCTTGCCGATTTTGATGCCGCGTTCGCGTCGCTCCGCGCGGACAGCTAGCTTGCACAGCCATGGATGAAGGGCTCCAGCGCGATCGGAACCGATTGCACCTGCTCGCTGCAGGCTGTGGCATCGCGGCATGGCTGTTCTACCTTTGGCGGGCCGCTCCGACCACCTACCTGCTCGACAGCTCCGAGCTGGTGAACGCCACCTGGTCGCTCGGCATCAGCCATCCGCCCGGTCACCCTGGCTTCCACCTGCTCTCCTACCTCGCAGGCCTGGTGCCAATCGGTCCCTACCCCTGGCGTATCCACCTCTTTGCTGCGAGCTGCACAGCGCTGGCCGTCGCGATGCTGCCGCTCATTGCAGACCGCCTTGCCTCGGTTACAACCCGATTCGCCCTGCTGACGGTAGGCAGTTTCACGCTCCTCGTCGGGGCGTCGACAGCCCTCGTCCTGCAGTCCATCCGCGGTGAGGTCTACAGCCTGCACCTCCTCGTGGCAGTCGCGACGCTCTGGCTCATGGCCTCGGCCGAACGGCTTGGGCTCCGGGCGCTGACGCTCTGCGCGGTGGTGCTCGGCGTGGGGCTCCTGAACCATCACTACCTCACCTTCTTCCTCTTTCCTGCAGTGCTCGTCTGGCTCATGCTTGCACGGTTTGGCGGCCGCGCAACGCTCGCGGGTGTTGCTGCCTCGCTGCTGGTCGGCCTGTCGCTCGTCGGGGGTTACGCAGCGTTGTTCGCACGCGGCGCGGCGCGGCCGAACGGGAGCTGGGCCTGGCCGGAGAGCATGGAGAACCTCTACTGGGTGGTCTCGGCGCAGGCCTTCCAGAAGACGGCGGCGAAGGTGGTGACCGTGGATGTCGCAACCGGCCTGAGCAAGGTTTCGCTCCTGTTCATGGAGCTGGTGGGGCCGCTCGGCTTGCTCCTCGGCGCGGCCGGACTCATTGGACTCGCGGTTACAAAGCCGCGGGTCGGCCTGCCGCTGATTGTTGTTGTCGTTTTCAACCTCGCCACCCAGTTCATCTTCGATTTCGACCCGTGGAACCCCGATGTGCTTGGCTATTTTATGGTCTCCGTCGCTGCGCTCGGACTGGGCGCAGGCTGGCTGCTCGTGCAGCTTGCCGAGGGCGCGTCGCGCTCGAACATCGTCCGGCTGACTGCCTATGGCCTCATGCCCCTAACCGCGCTCTTCTGGGGGCTCGCTGAAGCTGCTGACGGGCGAACACGCGACCTCGCGGACTACCGCGAGAGCGAGGTCTTTCGTGATGCGTTCCTACGCAACGCCCCCCCTGATTCGCTCTGGGTCACCGCCTACTTCGAGACCGCATTCCAGACCTGGTATGCGCAGGGGCCGGAGGACCAGCGCCCAGACCTCGTCCACCTGCACCGCTCCTTCCGAACCTACGGCCACTACGACGCGATGATCTTGGCCGGAGATCCCCAGCTTGCGCCCCTGCTGCAAGCCGACCCCTCCAACGCCTCGCTCTCGACTGCGGCGCTCACAGCATGGGCCAAGCGCTCCGCCGTCCGGATGGAGCCCGATGAGCTGGTTTCCCGCGAAGAACGCCGGCACCTCATCGCCGGTGAGGGCGGCCTCGTCTGGCAGTCGGAGGCGCCCAGCGCCTCGGAGCGAGCAGAGGCCGCAGCAGCGGCGCTCTCGGCCTGGCAGGAGCGATTCTCCGAGGCCTCCACCTACGAACTTCAGAGTTCGCGCAACCTCATCTGGTGGAGCGTAGGCTATGCTCGGTTCCTGCAGCGCACCGGCGACAGAGAGGCCGCCGCGGGCTTTCTCGCCATGGCGCTCCGTCAGTCCCCAAACGACCCGGACCTGCTGAAACTCATGCGAGAGATTGCTGGCTCGACAGCAAACTAGCCTAGCTTCCACTTGAGGCGCAGCACCTGGACGAGCGCCTCTCTGGCAATCTCGGCCGACATCTTGGACACACCCGCGACCCGGTCGGGGAAGACGATGGGGATTTCCAGCAGCCGAAGGCCGGCCCGATGGACGCGGTACTTCAGTTCGATCTGAAAGCAGTACCCGGTGGAGAAGACCTCGCCGAGCTGGATCTGCTCAAGCGTCTCGCGGCGGTAGCAGACGAAGCCGGCTGTCAGGTCCTGGATGGGGAGCCCGAGGATGGTGCGAGCGTAGAGGCCTCCGCCACGCGAGATGAGCCTACGTGAAAGTCCCCAGTCAACCGTGCCGCCGCCCTCCACATAGCGGGAGCCGATGACCATGTCGGCCTTCTCCGATGCGTCGATCATAGGCTGAAGATACTTGGGGTCGTGGCTGAAGTCGGCGTCCATCTCGAAGACGCGCTGGTAGTCCCGCTCAAGCGCAAAGGCGAAACCAGCCAGATAGGCGGTGCCGAGGCCAAGCTTGCCGGAGCGGCGGAGGAGATGGATGCGGGGGTCGGCCTTGCCTCGAGCCTCCACGAGGTCGCCGGTTCCATCGGGCGAGCCATCATCGACGACGAGGACTTCGACGTCGGGCACCGCGGCGTGAACGGCAGTCAGCATGCGCTCGATGTTCTCGCGCTCGTTGTAGGTCGGAATGATGACGAGCGTCTTGGGATTCATGTCATTGCCTCCATGTCGGGCGCGGAGACTGTCACACCCCACCGCTCTCGCCAAGCCTCAAACATCATCAGGGTCCAGAGCTGTTTGCGGTGATCGAAGGTCCCCGCCTCGTGCTCCGCCATGAGTCGCTCGACGACGGCGGGGTCGAAAACCCCGGCGGCAGAGAGCCGATCGCGGTTGAGCAGATCGTGCATCTGCGAGCGGAGCGGCCCCTTGAGCCAGGCGGCAACCGGCATGCCGAATCCCTTCTTCTTCCGCGCAGTAACCACCGCTGGCAGCAGGGGGCCAACCGCCTGTTTCAGCACCCACTTTGCCTTCAACCCTCGGCCCATTTTGAGATGCGATGGCATGCGGGCGACCAGCTTCAGCAGCTCCGGGTCGAGGAAGGCGGAGCGTGCCTCGAGGCCCGCCGCCATGCTCGCGCGGTCTACCTTGGTAAGGATGTCTTCGGCGAGGTAGGTGCGGATGTAGGCATTGGAGAGCCGTTGCCGGTGGTCTCTGCCCTGCGGGGCGTCGTAGTGAACCCCCATGATGCCAAACACCTGTTCGGCGCTGAGCAGGCGGCGACGGTCGCGGGCGAGCGGCTGTGGGCCGGCGTCGGGAAGGAAGGAGCTGAGCCACCGCACGTGACGCTCGACGCCGGGCGACCCAGCGCCGCGCAAAAAGGACTTGGCGACAAAGTCGAGGCTGAAGTTCCCCGTGCTGACAGGCATCGCTTGCACCAACCGCTCCGTGAGCCGTTGAAGCGGACGCGGCAACCGTGCGTAGGGCGCCGCAACCTCATCGGCGCGAAAGGTCTCGTAGCCCAGAAAGAGCTCATCGCCGCCATCGCCGCCAAGGGCGACCTTCACATGCTCGCGGGTGAACTTCGAGAGCAGGTGGGTGGGGAGCAGGCTGGCGTCACCAAAGGGCTCATCCATGTGGCCCATCATCGCCGGGACGAGGTCGAGCAGGTCTGATGCGCCGAAACGGCGCACATGGTGGGTCGTGCCGAGCGCAGAGGCCACCGCCGCGGCATACTGCGATTCGTCGAACGAGGGGTCATCGAAGGCGACAGAGAAGGTCTGCAGCGCACCGCGGGGCATGTCGGCGGCAAGAAGCGCGGCGATAGCGGAGGAGTCGACGCCGCCCGAGAGGAAGACTCCGATCGGCACATCGGCCATTGTCCGCGCCCGAACCGAATCGCGCAGCGCCTGTCGGGTCTGCCTGACCCATTCGGCGTCCGTCAGTTCATCCTGCTCCGGCTGGCAGAAGTCGTTGTCGCAGAAGGGCTCGATGGTCACCCGGCCGGCCTCCCAAACCAGCGTGGTGCCGGGCTCCAGTTTCTTCACCCCCTCCACCGCGGCATGGGGCCAAGGGACATACTCGTAGGTCAGGTAGAGTTCGAGCGCCGCCTGCGAAATGCGGCGTGTGCAGCCCGGATGCGCCATGAGCGCGCGGAGCTCGCTGCCGAACCAGAGCGAACCATCAGGCAGGTGCATGTAGTAGAGGGGCTTCTCACCAAAGCGGTCGCGTGCAAGCCGGCCGCGTCGATGCGCAGGGTCCCACACCGCGTAGGCAAACATGCCGTTCAGCTTTACCGGAAGCGTGGCGCCCCAGGCATGGGCGCCATGCACCAGCACCTCGGTGTCGGAGGAGGTCTGGAACAGGTAGCCCCTCTGCTCGAGCTCAGCCCGCAGGGCCTTGTGGTTGTAGATCTCGCCGTTGAAGCAGACCACGGTGTTGTGGGTAGCGGCCCGCATGGGCTGCGCGCCGCCAGCCAGATCTACGATGGCGAGCCGTCGGTGGCCGAAAGCAAACCCCTCTCCGAGCAGCAACCCTTCACCGTCCGGCCCTCGATGGGCGAGGGAGTCCGTCATGCGGCGGAGCACCGCCTCGTCGTGGGCGTCGGGTGCCACGAAGAAGCCGCCGGCGATGCCACACACGCCTACTCCTTCGCGCCGGCGGCCGGCGCCGGATTGAGCACCGAACGGACGAGGTAGATCTGCTTGCCCTGCGCCTCATGGTAGGTGCGGATGATGATCTCAGCGAGCAGCCCCATCATGACCAGCATCAGGCCGATGGTGACGAGGAAGGTGGAGAGGAGCAGGAGCGACATGTTGTGCTGGAAGGGAGGCGCGGTCCAGATGAACCGGCCTACAACCACGCCGAAGGCGACGGCCGACCCGAGCCCGGCGAGAATCAGGCCGATGCCTCCGAAGAGGTAGATGGGCTTGGTGGCATAGTTGCTCAAGAACTTCACGGTCAGCAGGTCGAGCAGCACCTTGAAGGTTCGGTTGATGCCATACTTCGAGACGCCGAACTGCCGCGCGCGGTGGTTGACCACAATCTCGGCAACGCGTCCGCCGGCCCACGATGCGTAGATCGGCACGAACCTGTGCATCTCGCCGTAGAGCCGGATGTCGCGGATGACCTCTGCACGATAGGCTTTAAGGCTGCACCCGTAATCGTGGAGTTTGACGCCCGTCCAGGCGGAGATGAGCCGGTTGGCGAGGACCGAGGGGAGTCTCCGGCTCCAGAAGAGGTCTTGCCGAGACTTGCGCCAGCCGCTGACGACGTCGAATCCCTCATCAAGTTTGGCGATAAGTCGGGGGATGTCTGCCGGGTCGTTCTGAAGGTCGGCGTCGAGGGGAATGAAGATGTCGCCGGTCGCGTGCGCGATGGCGGCTGCGAGTGCCGCGGTCTGCCCAAAGTTCTTACGGAATCGGACAACGCGGCAGCGCGGATCGGCAGCTGCAATGGCGGTGAGGACCTCAAACGAGCGGTCGGTAGAGCCGTCATCGACGAGCACAACCTCGACATCGAGGGCAAACTGCTTCGCCATGGCCTCTATCTGCCCGTGCAGCAGCCAGAGGTTCTCTTCCTCGTTGAACACGGGAATGAGCAGCGACAGTTTCATGGGAATCGATCTTTCGCGAGGGACGCCAACGAGCGTTCAGGGGGCGTAACAGAGGCTAACCCGTTGTTCAACTTGACCTAGCTGAAGGGCTTGCAACCCAGGCAACGCTATTCACTACCTGTTCGAATCTGTTGACACAGAGGTCCAATCTGTTCATAAGGTGTTCATCGTTACCCCACCGCTGGTGCCACCATGACTGATGCTGACCTTCTCCAAGCCCTCCGCCGCCGTGACCCGAATGCTGCCCGCGCGCTCTACGACAGCTACCGCGACCGCGTGTTTGCTGTGACGGTGCGCATCCTCCGAGACGAGTGGGATGCCGAAGAGGCGACCAACGACGCCCTGTTCACCGTTGTGAACAAGATTGACCTGTTTCACGAGCAGTGCGCTCTCTGGAGCTGGATCTACCGCGTCGCTGAGAACTGCGCCCGGATGAAGCTCCGAACCTTCAAGCGCCGCCCGATCCTCGTGGAGAGCGATACGCTCAACGCGATGATGGCTCCGGCTGCGATGGAGAATACCTCGGACCGGCCCGACGACCAGCTGCGCGAGCGGCGTTGCCTTGAGGCCTACGCCAGCGGCCTGATGGAGATCGAGGAGACCAACCGGAGCCTCTACGTCGCGATGGATCTCGACGGCCGCACCAAAGAGGAGGTGGCCGCAGAGCTTTCGCTGACGATTCCCGCCCTCAAGGCTCGCCTTCACCGTGTCCGCGAGGGCCTCAAGGCGCGGATGCTGTCGGTAGCCTGAGGCGATTTATGCGCGCCTCTCTCTTCACCATCGGTGCCGTCTCCAAGGCATGCGAGGTCCCTGTCGAGACGCTGCGGACCTGGGAGCGTCGTTATGGCTTCCCAGTTGCAACGCGCACGGCGGGAGGTCAGCGGCTCTATCAGCCTGCGACGGTGGAGCTCCTTCTGGAGGCAAAACGGTCCATCGACCAAGGGCTGCGGCCCGCGCAGGCCTTCGAGCGAATCACCACAGGGAGCGGCACTGCAGAGCCGGTGAAGTTGGGGAGGCCGCTGCCTTCCATCGTGTGCGACGCGGTCCCCAGCGGAGAGTCTGACGCAGAGACTCATGAGATCATCTCGCGCTGGCTCCGCGCCGCGACGCTCTTTGATGCTGCGACGCTTTCGCAGGGCTTCGAGGCGGAATGGCACCGGCTTGGCCTCTTCGATTTCCTCGAGCGTCGCATCCATCCCTTCATTGTCGCCATTGGCGAGGCCTGGTTACGGGACGAGCTTAGCATACCGCACGAGCACTTTGCCTCGGATAGGATTATCGACTTCCTCGGAACCATCTGGCGTCCGCTTTCGGATGCTTCCACAGGGCCGGTGCTCATCGGTGCAACCATGCCCATGGAGCATCATGCCATTGGCCTCCACATGGCTGCGGTGACGGCCGCGGCGGCAGGCTGCAAGATCGCCTATCTCGGGCTTGATACACCCGTGGTGGAGATTGCCCGAGCGGCCCGACAGGCGGATGCGTCGGTCTTTATCAGCGTCTCTGCGGCGACGCCGCGGCCACTTGTGCTCGAGCAGCTCAAGGAGCTCCGTCGCCACCTCGCCTCACGGAACCAGCTCGCGGTGGGCGGCGGCGGCGCGAGGCTGGAAATCGAGGGCGTGCAGCTGCCAAGGAGCTTCCGCGACTTCTTCCAGTGGTGCGAATCACAACCCGAGCCTCGCTCGGTTCGGTAGCCTGATCCACCTTTGGCTTGCACGCAGCGGCGATGCGCCGTAGTCGCGCGCTCAACATGCCCGACCTGAAGCCCCTGCACCCTACCGAGCGACTTATCTCCCACCTCACGCTCGCCGTGGTGACGGCTTGGCTCTTGTTGTGCGCAATCCAGCCACACATGCCCGTCAACCCGGCGAGCCGCCTGGCAGCCATTCAGGCTCTGGTGGAGCAACAGACGTGGGCCATCGACGGGGTATCGCTTGGCTCGATGACCATCGACAAGGTCTTCCTCGACGGCCACTTCTACAGCAGCAAGCCGCCCGTCCTCAACTTCGTCGGCGCGGTGCTCTACGCGATTATCAAGCCGCTGACCGGATGGTCCTTCGACACCCACCTCTTCCAGCTCGGCTCGCTGTTCGGCATCCTGCTCGGAACGCTCCCGTGGCTCCTGGGTGTGCTCCT
>JBIIFW010000003.1:0-30476 GCA_044236985.1 Bradymonadia bacterium
GCCATACTCGGGGTGCTTGAGGATGCGCGGATAGCTCCCCTTCAGCTCCCAGGCGGAGAAGAAGGGCGACCAGTCGATGAAGGGAACGAGCTGCTCGAGCGGCAGCGCATCGAAACTTCGCCGCAGGGGGGCAACGATGGGCGCGCCATGGCCTACCTCCGTGCGCTCACCGTTGGACCGAGCGGCCGTGAGGGAGAGCAGCTTGGAGGCCTGACGGTCGGCATGCTTCGTCCGCTCCGCCTCCTGCAGCGCTGCGTTGTCGCGCAGGAAGTCGCCGCGCATGTCGTCCGACAGCAGCGCGCCGGCCACGCCGACTGCCCGCGAAGCATCGAGCACATGCAGCACCGGGCCGGCATACATCGGAGCGATCTTCACCGCGGTATGGCGCCGGCTTGTGGTCGCTCCACCGATGAGCAGCGGCACGCTCAGGCCGGCGCGGCCCAGCTCGGTCGCAACATAGACCATCTCCTCGAGTGAGGGGGTGATGAGGCCGCTGAGCCCCACCAGATCGACCTGCTCGCGCAGCGCAGCCTCCACAATACGGTCGGTCGGAACCATCACGCCGAGGTCGACGATGTCGTAGTTGTTGCAGGCCAGAACGACCGAAACGATGTTCTTGCCGATGTCGTGGACGTCGCCCTTCACGGTCGCCATCAGGATGCGCTTCCGCCGCTCCACCAGCGCAGGATTGGCAAGCCGCTCCGCCTCCATGTGGGGGATGAGCCAGGCCACAGCCCGCTTCATGGCACGAGCGCTCTTCACCACCTGGGGCAGGAACATCTTGCCCGCGCCGAAGAGGTCTCCGACCACCGACATGCCGGCCATCAGCGGCCCCTCGATAACCGCGATCGGTCGCCCCAGCTCAGCGAGCGCCTCCTCCGTGTCGGCCTCGATGAAGGCGTCGATTCCCTGCACCAGCGCGTGCGTCAGCCGCTCCGTTACTGTGCCGCTCCGCCAGGCGTCTACTTTGGCCTCCGCACGCACCGACGCAACCATGGTCGCAGCGTGTGCGACGAGCCGTTCTGTGGCGTCGGGCCGGCGGTTGAAGATGAGGTCTTCGACCATCCGGAGCAGCGTGGGCTCGATCTCGCGATAGACCGCAAGCTGGCCGGCGTTGACGATGCCCATATCGAGGCCGGCAGAGATCGCGTGGTAGAGGAAGGCGGCGTTGAGCGCCTCGCGCACCTCCGCGTTGCCGCGAAATGCGAAGGAGAGATTGCTCACGCCACCGCTGAGCCGCATGGCCGGGAAGGCCCGCTTGAGCGCCCGCACCGAGGCGATGAAGTCGGCCGCGTAGTTGGCATGCTCCTCCATGCCGGTGCCGATGGCGAGGACGTTGGGGTCGAAGAGGATGTCCTCGTCGTCGAAGCCCTCCTCCTGCAGGATGGCCACCGCGCGGGCTGCAATCTGAAGCCGCTGTGCGACCTCGGTCGCCTGCCCCGTCTCGTCGAAGGCCATCACCAGCACCGCCGCGCCGAAGCGCCTGCAGATGGCTGCCTGACGGCGGAAGGAGGCCTCGCCCTCCTTGAGGCTCAGCGAGTTCACAATCGCCTTGCCCTGCACGCAGCGGAGCCCCGCCTCGATGACGCGGAAGTCCGACGAGTCGATCATGATGGGCAGCTTCGCGATCGCCGGCTCACTCGCGACCAGGTTCAGGAAGTGCGTCATCGCCTCGACGGCGTTCAGCATCGCCTCGTCCATGTTCACATCAAGGATGTTCGCGCCGCCCTCCACCTGGCTGCGGGCTACCTCGAGCGCCTCGTCGAACATGCCCGAACGGATGAGGCGCGCGAACTTCGCAGAGCCCGTCACGTTGGTCCGCTCGCCCACCATCACAAAGCCGGTCTCGTCGCGCAGTTCGAGCAGCTCAAGCCCTGTGTAGCGGCTCCGTTTCGGTGGCTCCGGGAGCTGGCGTGGCGCGATCTCCGCGACCGCCTGGGCGATGGCTTTGATGTGGTCCGGCGTTGTCCCGCAGCAGCCACCCACGCCGTTGATCCAGCCCAGCGCCGCATACTCGCGCAGGATGGCAGCAGTCTGTTCGGGCTCCTCGTCGTACTCCCCAAAAGCGTTCGGAAGGCCGGCGTTCGGGTAGATGAGGGTGTAGCAGTCCGCGACCCGCGAGAGCGTCTCTACATAGGGCCGCATCTGGGTCGCACCGAGCGCGCAGTTGATGCCGATGGTGAGCGGCTTTGCATGGGCGATGGAGTACCAGAAGGCCTCCAGCGTCTGGCCCGAGAGCGTGCGCCCGCTGCCATCGGTGACGGTCACCGAAATCATCAGCGGAATGCGTAGGCCGCGGGCTTCGAAGACCTCCTCCATTGCCACAATCGCCGCCTTGGCGTTGAGCGTGTCGAAGATGGTCTCGATGAGCAGCAGGTCCACGCCGCCCTCCATCAGCGCGTCGATCTGTTCGGCGTAGGCTTCGCGCACCTGATCGAAGGTCGCCGCGCGGAAGCCGGGGTTGTTCACATCGGGGGAGAGCGAGAGCGCACGGTTGGTTGGTCCGACGGCGCCCGCAACGAAGAAGGGGCGATCAGGCTGCTCCGCCGCGACCCGCTCGACAGCGCGGCGGGCGACCTGCGCGGCGGCGACGTTGAGCTCCCGCGAGAGCTCCTCAAGCCCATAGTCGGCCTGCGAGATCCGCTGCGACGAGAAGGTGTTGGTCTCGATGATGTCTGCGCCTGCGCGCAGATATTGGCAGTGGATCTCCTCGAGCAGCGCAGGTTGCGTCAGCGCGAGCAGATCGCCGTTACCCTTGAGGTCTCGGTGCCAGTCGGCAAACCGGTCGCCGCGGAGGTCGGCGTCGCTCAGCCGGTGCCGCTGGATCATCGTCCCCATCGCCCCGTCCAGAACAACAATGCGCTGCCGAATGAGCTGAGCGAGTGTTCCCTCCTGAAGTCGAGCAGCGATGGGTCGGGTCACGGGCAAACACTCCATTCATTACGCACCGTTGCGTAGCGGCTTCCGCCTAGCAGATTGCGCACCTTCTCGGTAGCGTCCGCATCCTCTTGCTGTCCTCATTCGAGAGTTTCGCCATGCTCAAGACCGGCTCACCTTTCCCCGATTTTTCTGTGCTGAATCACGATGGCCGCACGGTCACCGGTGCCGAGCTCCGCGCGCTCGGCTCGCTCGTCGTCTTCTTCTATCCCCGCGCCAACACGCCGGGCTGCACGCTTGAAGCCAAGCGGTTCCGCGACGAGGCTCCGGCCTTCGCAGCAGCCGGCGCAACCATCGTCGGCGTGAGCCAGGACCCGCCCGCCCTCCAGGCCTGCTTTGCCTCCGACCACAGCCTCCCCTTCGCGCTCCTCTGCGACGAGAAGGGCGACCTCTACCGCGCCTTCGGACTCAAGAAGTACCTCGGCCTGATTCCGCGCCGGACCACCTTCATCTTCGGCCCCGACGGCCGCCTCGCCCAGACCTTCGACTCCATGCTCAACGCCGGTGAGCATGTGGATGTGGCCCTCAGCGCGGTTCAGCGCCTGAACTCCGGCACTCGCTGAGCCAGTGTTCGACCAGACTCAACCGACCCTCGTAGCTCGGAGCGCGGGACTGCCAGTCATCCCAAGACGGCTTAGGTAGCCCTGCGGCATCGAAATAGGAGAGCGTCTCTTCTGTCCAGCAGCGGAGCACGATATCTTGCATTGTCCACATCAGCCGATCGCCACCGGCAATGCGGCCTTGGGAGATGGTCGCCATGGTTCCGCCGTGACCGCGGAGCATCATGCGGGCCCAGGTGCCGGCCTCTCGGGCATTCACATGCAGCGTCCGCCCACCCTCCGTCTTAACGACCCTCGAGATGCTGTCGCGCCAGGGGCGCAGTCCCGCGATCCGTTCGGCCGGTAGCGCGACCACCAAGCGGACATCGACCCAACCGGCGGGGAGCGCGGGAAACACGGGGCCGCCCACAAATCCGCCGATGAGGCGGACATCGTCGCCGAACTTCGGCGCGACGGCTTCAAATCCAAGCGCCACGGGGTCAAACTTCATTCTGCATCCCCCTCAAAGGCCGAGAGTTCATGATCGCGTCCGGCGAGCCTCGCCGACCGCTTGCCGCCCTTTGTCCGCTCCACCTCGGCAAGGCGCGTCTCGAGCGTCTCGATGTTGTCCATGAGCCGCGTGATGAGCTGCGCGATCGGGTCGGGGAGGTTGGCGTGGTCGAGACCCTGTCGCACGCTGGACTTCTCGGAGGTAACGACGCGGCCCGGAACGCCGACGACCGTTGCGCCCTCGGGCACATCACGGATCACGACGGAGTTCGAGCCAACCTTGGCACCATCACCAAGATGGATGGGGCCGAGCACGCTCGCGTTGGTGCCGACGACCACGCCGCGTCCGAGCGTCGGGTGACGCTCCTTCCGCTCGAGCGAGGTGCCGCCCAGGACGACCCCTTTGTAGAGCAGGCAGTCGTCGCCGACCGTGGCGGTTTCGCCGATGACGATGCCCATGCCGTGGTCGATGAAGACCCGCCGCCCGAAGCGTGCGCCGGGGTGAATCTCGATGCCGGTCCAGCGCCGGTTCGCGTGGGCCAGCAGCCGTGGCGCAAGCACAAAGCCACGTTGCCACATCGCGTGTGCGGCACGATGCAGCCAGAGGGCATGCAGGCCCGGATAGACGAGCAGCACCTCGAGCGCGTGGCGGGCCGCAGGGTCGAGCCGCATGACGGTCTCGATGTCTTCGGCGATGACCTCGAGCAGCGCGCTGAGGTCGTGTGGGCCATCCGATGCGGGCGTGAGGGTGACCCGTGCCGTAGCGTTGGGACGATCGGGTGGCGCAGAGGGGGTGCGGGTGCGGAGCAGGCGCGCCGCTGTCTGGAGGAGCAGTCCGGCCATGGCGCTATCCGAAAAGCGGCGTGGAGAGGTAGCGCTCACCGCAGGAGCAGACCACCGTGACGATGTTCTTGCCGGCCATCTCCGGCCGCGCCGCGACGGCCAGCGCCGCGTGCAGGTTGGCGCCGCTCGAGATGCCGCCCAAGATGCCCTCTTCGCGGGCCAGCCTGCGTGCCGCAGCGAAGGCCTGTTCGGCCTTCACCAGCGCCACCTCGTCGACGAGCGAACGGTCGAGATTGGCGGGCACAAAGCCGGCGCCAATGCCCTCGATTGCATGGGGTCCCGGAGGCTTGCCGCTGAGCACGGCACACTTGTCGGGCTCCACCGCGACGACCCGGAGCGAAGGGTTGTGCCGCCGCAAAAAGCGCGACACGCCCGTCAGCGTGCCGCCCGTGCCAACGCCTGCCACGAAGCAGTCCACTTTGCCCTGCAGATCGGTCCAGATCTCCGGCCCTGTCGTCGCCTCGTGTGCTGCGGGATTCGCAGGATTCTCGAACTGCTGCAGCATCAACGACCCGGGCTCTTCGCGGAGGATGGCCCGCGCCCGATCCACCGCGCCCATCATGCCGCGAGCGGCCGGTGTGAGGTCGACCCGTGCACCAAGGTGGAGCAAGAGCTTGCGCCGCTCCGTGCTGGCGTTGTCGGGCATCGTCAGCGTGAGCCGGTAGCCCCGCGCCGCGCAGATGAAGGCCAGCGCTATACCCGTGTTGCCCGAGGTCGCCTCGACGATGCTGCCGCCCGGCAACAGGCGGCCCCGCTCCTCGGCATCCCGCACCATCGCCAGCCCGATGCGGTCCTTCACGCTCGACAGCGGGTTGAAGAACTCCACCTTCACAAAGAGCCGGCCTGGCAGGCCGGCGCCAACCCGCTGCAGGGCAACAAGCGGCGTGTCGCCGATTGGCTCGGTGATGGAGGCGTAGAGCGTCATCGTTCCTCGAGAGGGAGTTGCCCCTGCTGCTGCAACCGTGGCGGTTCGTCAAGCGGCCCTCTTGGGCCGAGCTCGGCGAGGCTGCCAGCGACGACCCTCCGCCGCGATGCCCACCCCCCTCCGCGGCGCTGTCCAGCCAGGACTATGGATCTCTCTGTCCGGAGTTGTGAACCTTAAAAATACAGAATGAAATCAATGTGATGATGCGCAAATAACAATCTCGCGCCCGCACTTGCAGCACCTGAAAAGGTGTTCACCATAGCGCTCCCTCCCTCCACCAGGTTTGTCATGCCATCATCCATGAGAGTGCTTCACACCGCCGACTGGCACCTCGGCTTCTCCAACGAAGGCGTCTCCCGCGCCGAAGACCAGCGCCGCTTTCTCGTCTGGCTGCGAGAGCTTGTTGTCTCCCGCGACATCGAACTGCTCCTCGTCTCGGGCGACATCTTCGACCGCGAGATGCCCTCGTCCGAAGCCATGAAGCTCTACTACGACTTCCTCTCCAGCCTCCGCTCGCTGTCGCAGACGGTCCATGTGGTCATCACGGCCGGCAACCACGATGCGGCGCGCAACCTGGCGGCACCCAAGGAGCCGCTCCGCTGGGTGAATGCGACCGTCATCGGGCAGCTGACCGCCGACCCGGAGAGCTGGAACCAGGCGCTCCTCTCTTTCGATGCGCGCGACCCGAGCCATCCTGGTCTCGTTGTCGCAGCCGTCCCCTTTGTACAGGCCTACCACCTCGGCAGTGTGCCGCAGGGCATGGAGGGCCAGGCAGAATCGCAGGCCCGCGCCGAGCATGCCATTGGGGGCTGCTACCAGCGGCTCGCTGAGGTTGCGGCCGAGCAGTTTCCGAGCCGACCGCGCATCGCGATGGGCCACCTCACGGTCGGCAAGCCCGCCGCCGAAGACACGCAGCTCCGTCGCATCCACTCGTGGGAGGGGGTTGGCGGCCTGCAGGGTCTCTCCACCGACATCTTCGGTACCGGCTACTGCTACGTCGCGCTCGGCCACATCCATCGCGCCTACGCCGTCAACAGCGCGCCGCCGATCCGCTACGCTGGTAGCCCCGTCGTGCTCGACCACCAGGAGGCTGGCCGTCCGCACAGCGTCACGCTGCTCGAGGTGGAGGCCGATGGCACGGTCCGTCATGAACTTGTCGAGGTCCCGCAGGCCCGCGCGCTGCTCAAGCTCAACGGCAACGCAGCCGAGCTCCGGGCCCAGATCGCGAATCTCGCGCCGGCCGATCTCGCCACCCTGCTCGACATCCAGCAGACCGTGGAGCAGCACGAGCTCCACGGCGACAGCTCCATCGACGCGGCCATCGCTGCGCTCCCAGAGCCGCGCCCCATCAAGATCCGCCACCACAAGGTGCTGCCGGGAGCTGTCATCGATGGCAAAACCGTCGAACTCCCGCCGCTCGAAGCGGTGACCCCCGAGCAGCTCTTCGCCCGCATGTTCCAGGCGAAGCACGGCCAGCAGCCCGCCGACCATCTCTTTGAACTGTTCCGTACCATCTCTGCCGGCGAAAAGGGTTCCCGATGAAGTTTCACCGTCTCACCATCCGCAATCTCACCACCATCACGGGGGAGCAGAGCGTCGACTTCGACGCGCTCTTCAGCGAGGGCTCGCCGCTCCTGATCCATGGCCCCACGGGCGCCGGCAAGACGACCATCCTCGATGCGATCACGCTCGCCCTCTACGACGAGACAGCCCGCATCTCCGACGCGGATAAGCGCGAGCAGAAGCAGCTCGAGCTCAACGATCTCAAGCTCAACGACCCGCGCCAGATCATCTCTCGCGGCGCCTCGTCGGCCTCTGTCGAACTCATCTTCTCCACCCTCAGTCGTGGCACCCGCCGCTACTTCCGGGCCGGCTGGCAGGTGGAGCGGGCGTCGGTCCGCAAAGGCAACCCGCCCAAGTGGTCCGACACCCGCCGCCTGCTCGTCGAACTCAACCCGGACTACACCGACAAGGTCGGGGGTCTCAGCGTATCGAGCACCAAGAAGAAGGAGTTCAAGGCTCCCTTCGAAGAGGCCCTTGGCGGGCTCAGCAGCCAGCAGTTCCGTCGCAGTGTGCTGCTCGCGCAGGGGCAGTTCGCGGCACTGCTCACGGCCGATGCCGAGGAGCGTGCCGACATGCTCGAAGGGCTCACCGGCACCCAGGAGTTCAGCAGGATTGGGATGCGGGCCTCCGAGCAGTATGGCGCGGCCAAGACCGAGGTGGAGCGGATCAAGACCGAGATGATCGGAGCTGCGCCCTGGAGCGATGAGGCGGTCGCAGAGAACCGCCGTCAGCAGGAGCTGCACAAGGGCGAGGCCGCCCGCCTGGAGGCCGAAGAAATCGTTGGGACCGCCGGTATGACCTGGTGGAAGGAGCTCGCGCTGCGCGAGCTCGCCGTTGGCACCGCGGAGGCCTCGAAGGGGCTGGCGGAGACCGGCCATCGGGCGCTCCAGCCGCTCCGGGATTGGTCGGCCCGATACGCGGCGACCGTAGCGCTCATCCCCCATCATGAGGCCGTGCAGCTGGGTGCCGCCGAGGCTACCCAAAAGCAGGGAGAGGCCCAACAGCTCGAGGCCAAGATTGCCCTCCTGCGCCAGCGGTCTGAGGCCTCCAGCACGGCGCAGGCCGCGGCAACGGCCACGGTCGAGAGCGCACGTGCTGCCAACGACAAGGTGCTCGCGGAGCTCCCAGAAGTACAGGCTGTCCACGCTGCTGGCGCCGCTGCCTCACAGGCCTTGGAGGTAGCCCAGAAGCAGCATGCTGCTGCTTCTGCCACGGCCAAGGTCGCAGCCGAAAAGGTGGCACAGGCGGAGGCAGCCGAGAGGCTCCAGCATTCGAAGGTGACGGCCGCCCTGACGGCCTCGCAGAGCTTTGAGGCCTGGCGCAACCGGGAGGCCGATGTCGCCTCGTTGGAGGGAGCGACTGCAGCCTTCAAGGCGGTGGTCGCAGGGCTGCCGCTCGTCACCCAGCGCCAGCAGTCGCTGGAGCTCGTGAAGCAGGTCGCGCAGGCCGAGCAGTCGCTCGTCAAGGAGCAGGGTGCCGCGGACGCACTCGCGCAGGAGCATGAGGCTGCGGCCCTCCAGGTTGGCGCCGCAGAGGAGCGTCACCGTGCCGCCAGCCAGGCGGTCGCCGACGGCGACCTTCAGCTCGGCCTGCTCGAGAAGCTGGCGAGCATCGAGCAGCACCGGCATCTGCTCCGGCCCGGCGAGGCCTGCGCGCTCTGCGGCGCAACGGAGCACCCCTTTGCGTCCGCGCCAGTCTCAGACCGGGTCCTTGAGATCGAGGCCGCTGCGCAGGAGTGTGCCCTGCGCGTTTCGGCCCGCACGGAGCGGCAGGCGGAGCTCTCCTCGGCGCAGGCAACCCTGCACCGTGTTGCAGGTGCACTCTCCCAGCGTCGGGACCAGGTGACGGAGGCGGAGCGTAAGCTATCCGCTGCCTCGTCTGCGCTCGCGACGCGGGCCGCCGAACTCGGCCTGACCGCCGCCGGTCTGCCCGAGGCGCTCAAGGCGGAGCTAGAGGCCTACATGACCTCGCGGAGCGCAGCGGAGCAGGAGCTCGTAGCGGCCTGCGCCTGGCTCCCGCTGCCCGGACTCCGATCTGCCGAACTCGACGCCGATGCCCGGCTCAAGGCGGTACAGGAGCAGCTGCACAAGGCCACCACCGCCGCCGCAGAGGTCGAGAACCAGCAGGCGCTGCTCGCCATCGCCGCGAACGCTGTTGCTGAGGGCCGTGAGGCCGCCTCCGGGCTCACCGCCGCGGTCGCAACCGCTGCCGCAGAGGTCACGGCTGCAGCAGCAGCGCTGGCGTCTGCCCAGCGGGAGGTCGCGTCGCGCTGGTCGGGCAGGTTGCCCGGCCTGGTGGTGAACGAGGCCGCCGCTGCACTCGCCAATGCCGAGGCGCAGCTCAAGAAGGCGGCTGAGACCCTCTCGGGCCTTCAGCTCGACCTGACCCGCGAGACCACCCTGCATCGGCAGCTGCTCGATGCCGCCGGCGAGGCGACGGGCAGGGCCGAGACGGCTCGTGCACTTCGTGACAACGGTCTGCTCGCCGCAGGCCGCCACCTCGACGTCTTTGTGGCAGACCTCCGCACGCCGACCGAGCTCTCCGAAGCAACCCAGCGCCTTGCGACCGCGGATGAGAAGCTCCGCGCTGCAGGTGCAACGCTGGAGCAGGCCACCGCCGCCGTCGCAACCCAGCGCGCCACCCCTGTGCCAGGCGCCTTCGACAGCGCCACAGCGGCCTCGGACGAGGTCACGCGTCTTCAGTCGCTCCTCCGCACCGCCCGCGATGCAGCAGCCGAGCTCATCGGCGCGCTTGGCGTCGCGGAGCAGAACCGTGCCCTGCAGGCCCATCGCCAGGTGGCGCTCGCCAAGGCCGAAGCGCTCTGCGGTCAGTGGAAGCTCATCTACGATCTCATCGGCGGCGGCAACGGCGCAGCCTTCCACAAGGCAGCCCAGGCGCTCAATCTCGAGCGGGTCATCCGTGCCGCCAACATCTGGCTGGCGCAGCTCGATGGCCGCTACGCCTTCCGGCAGAGCTTCCATGCCGACGGCACCCACTCCCTTGATTTCCACCTCATCGATGCCTTCCACGCCGATGCGCCGCGCGGCATCAACCTTATCTCCGGCGGCGAGTCATTCCTCTGCTCGCTCGCCTTAGCGCTCGGCCTTGCCTCCGAGCGCGGCGAGACCCTCTCCATCGAGACGCTCCTGCTCGACGAAGGCTTCGGCACCCTCGACAGCGCCTCGCTCGAGACCGCCGTCAAGACCCTCGAGAAGCTCAAACAGCGCGACACTTCGGTGGGAATCATCTCCCACGTGGAGGCGCTTCGGGGCCGCATCGAGACGCAGCTTGAGGTTCGTCCCATCACCCCAGGCCGCTCCGAAATCGTGGCGACCCACTGCCCGTAGACGGCTACGCCGACACCGTAGTAGAGTCCTGAGCTCACCTCTTCCCGCAGCTGGCCATGGTTCAGAGAATCCGCACCTTCATCTCCGGACTTGCAGCCCTCACCGGGCTGCTCGCCTGGGTCGCTGCGGGCATCATCGCCGGACACACCACCTTCTACTGGACCCGCGTGGAGAAGGCGGAGGGGATCGTAACGGCCCTGACCGAGGTCCCCTGCTCGGTGCTCCGCGATGAACCCTGCTTCGACCCCGAGGTCGTCTTCGTCACCGCCGACCGCGGCCCCATCACCTTCAAGGGCTCCGATGCGGGCCGCATCATCGCCATCGAGGAGCAGTCCTCCGCGCTCACCCTGACACTCGGGCAGTCTGTTGCGGTCCTCTACGACGCCAAGCAGCCAACCCGCGCCCGCCTCGCCTCCTCCGCGCTGCTCTGGGGGCTGCCGAGCAAGCTCCTGCTGCTTGGGGCTATCCTCGTCCTCATCGGATTCCTCTTCCGGCCCGGCCGCCCGTTGGCTGAGCTGGGCATTCTGCGCGATCGCTTCGGTCGCTGACCCGGGTTCACCATGTTCGACCTCACACAGCCGTGGCAGACGGGCCGGTTCGCCGCCTTCGACACCGAGACCACCGGCACAGACCCCCGCTCTGCACGCATCATCGAGTTCGGCCTTGCCATCTTCGACAACGGCGAGGTCGTGGAGCGGTTTCAGACCCTCATCCATCCCGAGTGCGCGCTCCCTGCCGAGATCACCCGCATCACCGGCATCAAAGACGAAGACCTGGTGGGCAAGCCGGTCTTTGCCGAGCTCGCCGATGAGCTCGAGCGGCGCCTCGTCGCCCAGCCGCTCCTCGCCTACAACGCCGACTTCGACCGCGGCATGGTAGAGGGCGAGTTCCGCAGGCTCGGCCGCTCCATCGCGCTCCCCGTCTTCCTCGACCCCTTCCCCTTCTGTCACGAGGCCTTCAAGGTCGCCAAGAAGACCAAGACGGCCAAGCTGGTCGACATCGCCGCCTTCCTCGGCATCTCTCTTGAGAGTGCCCACCGCGCAGACCATGACGCAGAGGCCGCCGGACGCGTCATGCTCGCACTTCCCGGCCACATCGCACTCCCCGCCTCCTTCCAAGACCTCCTCGCCGTCCAGGCCGAAGAGGCCCGCCGCGTCGCCGAGCGGTTCGCGCGGTTCAGACGGGGCAAGGAGTCCGACAACAACACCGGCTTTGGCCAGAAGGCCGGCACCATCGAGCTCGGTGCGGCCTATGTCTACGGCGAAGAGACCGACCCCGTGAAGGCGCTCTTTGCCCGCATTCCCGACGTCCGCCACACAGGCCCTTCGGTCGACTGAGCGCGAGTTCCGCATCGCTGCGCCCCTCAAAAGGTTGCCGCCGCTCTGCGGCTGTGGCATCGGACTGATGCTCGCTTCTGGTGCGGGTTCTCTTCGTCCGGCAGGTGCACCGTGAAGATTGTCATCGTTGGAAACGGCGTCGCCGGCGTCACCTGCGCCATGACCGCCCGTCAGCGCGACCCGCATGCCGAGATCACCATCATCGGTGGCGAGACAGACTTCTTCTTCTCCCGCACCGCGCTCATGTATGCCTACATGGACCGCATGAACCGCCGTGACCTCGAGCCCTACGAGCGCAAGGTCTACGCGGAACAGCGGATTGACCTGCTCCGGGACTGGGTCATCGACCACAACGCGGCCGCCAAGACGGTTCACCTCTCCTCGGGCACCACCCTCCCCTACGACAAGCTCGTCCTCGCGCTCGGCGCTACCCCCAACCGGTTCGGCTGGGAGGGCATCAACGACGTCAAAGATGGCCTCGTCCATTTCGTCTCGATGCAGGACCTCGACGCCTGCGAGCGCCTCACGCCGACCACCCGCGAGGCCGTCGTGGTCGGCGGCGGACTGATCGGAATCGAGCTCGTCGAGTCCCTCCTCTACCACGGGATCAAGGTCACCTTCCTCATCCGCGAGCCCTACTACTGGCCGGTCGCGCTGGGCCGCGAAGAGGGCGACATCGTCACCGAGCAGCTCCGGGCCCACGGCGTCGAGGTGCGCTACATGGAGGAGATGAAGCGGATCGAGGTCGACCCGGTCGGGCGCGTCTCCGGCCTCGTCACGAACAAAGGAGAGCGCATCCCATGCCAGATGCTCGGCATCTGCGTCGGCGTCCGTCCTTCGACGGATCGGCTCAAGGCCTTCACCGATCCGCCGCAGCTCGGCCGTGGCGTGGTTGTCGACGAGACGCTGCAGACCTCGCTCCCCGATGTCTTTGCCTGCGGCGATTGCGCCGAGATTCAGCCCATCGAGGGCCGCAGCTTCGTCGAGATGATCTGGTACTCCGCCAAGCGGCAGGGGCGCCATGTGGCCGCCAACCTCTTCGGCGACCAGCTCCGCTACGCGCCGCCCATCTTCTTCAATTCCTCGAAGTTCTTCGAGGTGGAGTACACCACGGTGGGCGAGGTCATGGCGCTGCCTGAGGGAACGCCGACAATCTTCCGCAAGCACCCGACCAAGCCGCTCTGCCAGCGCATCTTGCACAACGGCGACAGGGTGCTCGGCTTCAACATGCTCGGCTCGCGCTGGAACCACGAGATCCTCGAACGCTGGATCCGTGAACGCCGTTCGCCTGCCTGGGTCATCGCCCATCTCGCCGATGCCCAGTTCGACGTCGAGTTCGGACGGGCCAACCTGGCAGCCTGTATCCAGCGTGAACAGCCGCTCGCGAAGGAGCTCTCGAGATGATTCGCCGCACCCCCGCAGGCCTCTTCCTGCACGACCTCAAAAACCGCGGCCTCTCCGCCTGGACGCTCTCGCTCCTGCTCATCGCCTTCTACGGCGTCCTCTACTTCGGCCAATACTACTGGACGCCAGACAGCCCCTGCACCGACAACGCCTCCTGCTACAGCGAGGGGGCGGTCTGTGAGGCAGGCGCCTGCGTCCGAGAGAGCCGCCTCGAGCGGGGCCAGGACTGGCTCTACCGCAACGCCACGGTCCGCATCGACGAACTAGGATGGAAGCTCGGCGCCTCCGTGGATGCGACCACCCTGCCGGATGGCACCTTGGCCCGGGACGACAACAAGAACGGCGTGATCGACAACTGGGAGCATTTTGGCAACCGCTGGACCATCTACGGCCTGCTCTACACGCTCGGCGTCCTGCTCGGCGGCGCCTGGGTCTGCTTCAAGTACCGGCACAACCGCTACCAGCTCGTCCGCACCGGCGTGGTCATGATGGTGCAGGTCTCCTTCGCCTTCTCGCTGCCCATCCTCCTCAAGTTCTTTCACAAGCCCGAGTATTACTTCAGCTACATGTGGCCGCTGAAGATCGACTACCTCGACCCTCGGAACTTCGCCTACTACGGCGAAGGCTTGGTGCTCTGGGGTTTCTTCGCCTCGCTCGCCGTCGTGCCGGTGATGACGCTCCTCTACGGCAAGCGTTGGTACTGCTCCTGGGTTTGTGGCTGCGGCGGATTGGCCAACACCTTTGGCGAGCCTTGGCGCCACCTGTCGAACAAGTCCTCGAACGCCTGGAAGTTCGAGAAGATCGCCATCTACTCGGTGATGGGGATCGCCTTCTTCTCTACGGCGCTCTGGTTCGCGTCGGCAGTTCTGCCTGAGAGTTCGAGCCTGCACGCAGCGGCCACAGGTACCCGCAAGTGGTACGGACTGGTGGTTACCGCCTCCCTCTCGGGCGCCATTGGAACGGGCCTCTATCCGCTCGGCGGCACGAGGGTCTGGTGCCGGAACTTCTGCCCCATGGCGGCCTTCCTCGGCATCATCCAGAAGCTCGGCCGCTTCCGCATCCGGGTGAAGAAGGAGATGTGCATCTCCTGTGGCCTCTGTTCGAAGTACTGCGAGATGGGCATCGATGTGCGGAGCTACGCGCAGGCTGGATTGAGCTTCACCCGGGCCTCCTGCGTAGGATGCGGGCTGTGCGCGGAGGTCTGCCCGCGGGGCGTGCTTCGTCTGGAGAACAGCGCCAAGGTTGATCCACAGGAGCTCTCGCTGGTCTCCTTCCTCGACGAGTCCTGGAAGGGAGCCTCCTCGTCGGTGCCTGCGAAGATCTAAGCGACCGCTCTCGCCTCTTGGTTGGGGCGGAGGCAAAGGCCGCGCCGAGACAGCGTCCCCCGCCACGTAAGGGATTTTGCCCCCTTCAATGAACATTTCGTGCAAAAACTTCCTGAAGGCTCTCTCCTTGCGTCCGAACGGCGCGCAGGTTAGTCTCTGTAGGAACCATCAAACTCGTTTCGCCTTTTTGCTGGAGGCCACATGAACGCCAGACTCGCAGTCCGTATTCAGATGCTGTTGGCAGCGGGAGTACTCCTCGTTGCGCCCTCCGTTGTTCGCGCAGCCTGTACTGCCGGTGTCGATACCGACGGAGATGGAGCCGACAACTGCTCCGACAACTGCGCCTTCAATAGCAACGCCAGCCAAGCCGACGCCGATGGCGACGGCGAGGGCGACGCCTGCGATGCTGTGTTCGGATTCCGCTCGGAGGTTGGCCTCAACATGTATGAGGCGCCCTTTGCTTGGGAGGCCATCACGGGCACGGTAGGCGCCTCCACGGTCACGCTTGGCGACGATGCCATGACCTCGGTGGCCATCGGATTCACCTTCCGCCGTCTGAACGGTACGGACACGAATTTGGCAGCCGATAGCACGGCACATACCTCCATCTGCCTCGGCTCCAATGGCTGGTATCACCTCGACGCAAGCTGTTCGTCTGCGGATAGTTCTCCGGATCCCCTCAGCGCGCTCGGCAGCGCTGCGATGGCGACGGGAAAGTCGGCGACCGCAACGCACGGCGGCCCCAAGCGCCGCTACGCCCCCTTCTGGGCCGACCTTGACCCCTCTGCTGGCGGCACGATCGCCACCAAGGTGATCGGCACTGCCCCCAACCGCACCTTCGTCGTCGAGTTCGATCAGGTCCCTTACGCTGACGATGCCGACACAGTCACCTTCCAGATCCGGCTGGCTGAGTCGGACATTAGCTCCAACCCCGCATCCATCGGCGCAGGTCGAATGGAGTTCCGGATCAAGGATGGCAGCGCTGGCAACGGAAATCAGCGCTGGGTGGGCGCAGAGAGCTCCTCAGGCAAGGCGCTTGGGCTTCGCTCGGGTCGCGTCAATGACCTCTCGAGCCTTCGTTTCGTCGGCCACACCCATCCCGATCGACTGCGCATCGTCGCGTTTGAAGGCAACCTCCGGCCCGGCGCCGCGTTGGCAGGCAGCGGTCTGCTCGGCGCGCTCAGTGCGCCCTGCACCTCCATCTCGGACTGCGTCAGCAAGGTGGCTACCAACGCGCTGCGCTCGAGCAGCGTCATCGTCATCTCCAGCAACCAGACCACCGCCCTCACAGCGCAGGATGTCACCGACTTGACGACCTTTGTGAACGGAAGCCCGTCGCTCATCCCCGGCCGTCTCGTCTGGGTGTCCTCGAAGCCGCTGACCGGAATCGACACGCTTCTGGGGGTTTCCGCTGGCGCGGCCCACGCAACCGAGGCCCTCTTTGGCGCACCGCTTGCGGGACAGTTCCATGCGTTCAAGCCGGTCGGAGCGCTCACCGGCGTGGACCGAATCTCTGGCGTCAACACCAACGGCTTCACGCTCACCGCTGCGGGTAACACCTTCGCCGTCGCTGCTGGGCAGCTCTTCCGTGCCAATGGCGGCCGCACCTACGTCTCCTCCAATGCCTTCGATGACTATGCTGGCTCGGACGCCAATGGCGACGGCCGCGCCGACGCCGTGGACTGGACCGCCAACATGGTGCTTGCCTCGCTCTTTTCGGGCGGCACGAGCGACCTTGCCTCTGCCGACTTCGCGGCAGCAACTTCGAACGATGCCGACAACGACGGCTTCGACTCCCGCGGCGTCGACAACTGCCCGCTTAACTCCAACGCTCTCCAGACCGACGGCGACGGCGATGGTCAAGGTGATGCCTGCGACACCTGCCCGAATGATGCGGCGAATGATGCAGATGGGGACAGCTTCTGCGCCGACGCCGACAACTGCCCGCTGCTCTCGAACGCCGCCCAGACCGACACCGACGGCGATGGCCAGGGCGACGACTGCGACACCTGCTCGAACGATGCGGCGAATGATGTCGACGGCGACACCGTCTGCGGCGATATCGACAACTGCCCCGCGGTCGCCAACCTCTCGCAGGTTGACGCCGATACGGACGGGATCGGCGATGCGTGCGACCTCGGCGATTCCGACGGAGATGGCACAGCCGATAACGCGGACGGCTGTCCGCTGGATGCCGGCAAGATCGCAGCTGGTATCTGCGGATGCGGAACGGCTGACGATGACAGCGATGGCGACGCGGTTGTAGACTGCGAGGACAACTGCCCCTTGGCGTCGAATGGCGGGCAGACCGACCTGTACACGGCCGGTGGGATCGGTGACGCGTGCGACGTCGCTGCAGCTCGCTCAGGGACGGTGACCACCTCTCACGTCGCAAATCGCGCCCCCTTCTTCTTTTCGAGCATCGTAGGCTCGGGAGCCGCTGTTGTCCTTGCCGACGACGCCTTCTCCGCGGCGACGGGCCTTCCCTTCTCCATCAACCTCTTCGGCGCGGCCAAGAATAGCGTTTTCATCGGCTCCAACGGCGTCCTAGCCTTCTCGACCCCTGGCGCCGAGCTCGGCAACATCGCCTCTGCCATTCCCTCGACGGCCAGCCTCGAGGACTTCATCGCAGGCTTCTGGACCGACCTGAACCCGGCTGCGGGTGGCTCTATCCTCACCCTGGCTGACGGCATCGCACCGGGCAGGACCTTCACGGTCGAGTGGAATGCGGTCCCGACTGCAAACGGCGCCGGCAACGCCACCTTCCAGATCGTGCTCTTCGAGACGACAGGTCGCATTGAGATTAGAATCAAGGACGCGCCTGCTTCTGCGGGTGCGTTGCGCGTCGTGGGTGTTGAGAACGGCGCTGGCGATGAGGGTATCACGCTTCGTGGTGCCAGCAACCAGAGCCTCAGCAACACCCGCTTCGTCATCTGGCCCCAAGCGAACCGTCCCAAGGTCGGCAGCCGATACCTTGCTGGCTCCGCAGCAAAGGTTGGCATCTTCCCGAACCATCTCTGCGAGAACAGCGGCCGCGGGCTCGACTCGCTCTTTCTTCCCTGTTCCACGCTCGACTCCGATGCATCCACGCTCAATGCAGGTGAGTTCTCGGTGTTCTCCTTTGAGGCTACCTCGCCAAGTGCCTCGTCGCTCGGCGCCGTGCTGCTCAGCAACATCGAGACCTTCATCGCCTCTGGCGGGGTCGCATTCTTTTCTTCCAATCGCGGTACCGCAAGCACGCCGGCCCTTACCAACGGCTTCATCAATGCCTTCGGTATCGACACCCTTGGCGCAAGCCGCTCGACACCCCCGTCGCTCTCCTTCGTTTCTGGCGTGACGCCTGTCACGGGCGGAGCGGCAGCCACCATCACCACGGGTTTCGACGTTGCGAGTGTGAACGGCGTCGCCATCAGCTCGCTCCTCCCCGGTGCCGTGGCGGCGCTTGACAATGGCGTCGGGTCACCCGTACTGGTCCGCGCTAACGAGAGCCGAACCTACTTCCTCGCCAACATCATCGGGGACTACCGTACCGCCTTGGATGTCTCGAGCAATCCTACCGGAACCCGGGTGACCGATGTGGACGGGGATGGCATCGGCGACCTTGTGGAAATCTACCGCGACGCGGTGCTCTTCGGCCTCTACGGCGTCGACACCAACAACGACGGTATCGACGACCGCTCTCTCTGAGCGCCCCCCGACCTCCTAGTCCTGCGCCCCTCGCGGTCGCGGGGCTCGCCGCTTTTTGGCGCCTCGAGTTCTGCTCAGGCGCCCCATGCCGCGAGCAGCGGCAGGTCGGCCGGCGCCCAAGTGACCTCATACAGCACGCCTGCTTCCAGCCAGCGCGAAGCATCATGATCGCGAAGCACCGGCTCGCCTGCCAACAGCCTGCAGCGATAGCCGACCAGTGTCACCGTCCCGTGGGCGTAGGCATGGGTCGCCTCCGCCACAAAGGCGCCAACCTCTACCTCTACGCCCAGCTCCTCGTGAAGCTCTCTCATAAGCGCCTCTCGGTCACTCTCGCCCGGCTCCACCTTGCCGCCCGGGAGCTCCCACAGCCCACCTTCGCGTCGCTCCGGCGAACGGCGTGCGGCGAAGAGCAGCCCGTCGCGCTCAAGCAGCGCTGCGACAACGCGCACCGTCCTCACCGCTCGCTCCGACCGCCGCCGCCCAGCTGCATCGGCTCCGCCGTCGAGGCCTCACGGATGTCGTCGATGACGTAGAAGCAGGTCGGGTCGACCGCGCGGACCATCGCCGCCACCCGCTTTACCTCGCGGCGCGGCACCTCGATGTAGACCAGCTCCACCGGGCCATCCTTGCCACGCCCATCAAAGACCGTTGCACCGAAGCCCGCCTCTCGGATGGCAGCGGCGATCGCGTCGCCCTGCCGCGTGAAGACCCGCACCACCCGGTTGCCCATTGCCAACCGCTGCTCGATGGTCACCCCCACAAAGTTCCCCGTCGCAAAGCCGAGCGCGTAGCTGATCGCGAAGAGAGGGCGGTCGAGGTCATTGATGACCCGCGATACCGCGATGACCCAGATGAGCACCTCAAAGAAACCAATCCACCAGGCCGCTGACCGCTGTCCGCGGATGACATAGATGGTCCGGATGGTGCCGAGCGAGACGTCGGTGACCCGCGCAAAGAAGATGAGCAGCGTGGTGAAGATGAGGTCGGAGTTCACGCCATCGCCTGTTTCGTTTCGGAGAGGGCGATGGGGTAGTTGCCGTCGAAGCAGGCCATGCAGAACTGTCCGCTGTCGCCGAGGCAGGACTGGAGCCCCTCGACGGTCATGAACTGCAGCGAGTCGGCGGTAAGATGCTCGCGGATGCCCTCCGCATCGAGCCTGTTGCCGATGAGGCTCTCCTCGTCCGGCGTATCGACGCCATAGAAGCAGGAGTGGCGGGTTACCGGGCTGCCGATGCGGAGGTGGACCTCTGCGGCGCCGGCATTCCGGACCATGCGGACAATCTTTCGGAGCGTGGTGCCGCGGACGATGGAGTCGTCCACCAGGATGACCCGCCGCCCTTCGAGCAGATCGGCGTTGGGGTTGAACTTGAAGCGCACCCCCTCATCTCGCCGCTCCTGTGTGGGGCTGATGAAGGTGCGGCCTACATAGTGGTTGCGGACGAGGCCGAACTCAAAGGGGATGCTACGTTGCTGCGCGTAGCCCAGCGCGACGGCGATGGAGGAGTCTGGCACGGGGACAACGATGTCGGCGGGTGTGCTGTCGCGGTCGGCGAGCCAGGCCCCCATCCGTTTGCGTGCCTCGTAGACCCGCAACCCGAAGGTCTTGGAGTCGGGCCGGCTGAAGTAGACATGCTCGAAGGAGCAGTGGGCGGCCGTGGTCCGTCCGCCGCGTAGCGCGATGAGGTCTGGGTGGAGATGCGAGGTGCAGCCCGCGTCGGAGATCTCGACCACCTCGCCCGGCTCCAGCTCCCGCTCGAGCCGGCCGCGGTTGATGTCGATGGCCGGCGTCTCGCTGGCTAGCATCCAGCCATCCTCGAGCCGGCCGAGGCTGAGCGGGCGCACGGCGTAGAGATCGCGGATGCCCCAGAGGCGGCCCTCCGAGACCATGCAGACCGAGTAGGCGCCGCGCAGTGTGCGCTGCATGAAGCGGATGGCGTCGAGCAGGCTGGCGCCCTCCTTCCTTGCTTCGACGATGATGCGGAGGATGAGCTCGGCATCGTTCGAGCCTGCGAAGGTCACGCCGCGCGCCTCGTAGTCGGCCCGCAGGCTCCCGTAGTTGGTCACGTCGCCGTTGGAGGCCAGCGCGAGCGGCTCGCAGCCCGGCTCGGCGATGAGGTGAGGCTGCGCGTTGCAGGCTCGGTTGCCGCCCTGTGTGGGATAGCGGACATGGCCGCAGGCGACGGAGCCCTGCATGCCTTCGGGTCGGAGGCCGAAGACCTCTTTCACCAGGCCGGTGGCCTTGTGGAGCGAGAAGCGGTCGCCATCAGCCATCGCGATGCCGCAGGCGTCCTGCCCGCGGTGCTGCATCTGGAAGAGGCCGGCCACCACCTCGTCGAAGCTGTCCCGACCTGTCGCAAAGACTCCGATGACGCCGCACATGATTCGCCTCTCCGTCAGCCCGCCGCACCGGGCGCGTCGGTAGCAGCCTCGCCGCCCGGTGGGAAGCGCCGTTCGCGGGTCCGCGTCAGAGGCACTGCGCGGGCGGCGCCATCTGGGTGGCCTCGGGGCCGTTGCCCTCGTGGAGGTCGTAGAAGGCGGTGGTTGCGGCCAGATCGAAGCAGTCGGTCTGGAGCTTGAAGCCCCAGGCGACCACGCCGAAACGGCTGCTCAGGTTGGGCTCGGGCGCCAGCACCCAGGTGCCCTGCGGGAGAGTGGCGGCGTAGTTTCGAAGCTGTTCCACCTCGGCCTCGCAGCCGTCGGGGCAGCGGTAGAGGAAGACTACGCCGCCATGCTCCATGTTGTGCACCCAGCGCTCATCGCCGGGCGGCTTGGTGTGCTCGCCCCAGGCGGCCCAGCAGGGGTGGTGGTTTCCGCCCGTCGGCAGGCCGGCGTAGAGGAGGTCTGCGCCGATGTGGTTGCGTACCGCGTAGTTGGCCGACTCATACCGGCAGTCGCCGTCACAGGCGGTGCAGGTGGCGGTGCAGGCGCCGCCCGATTGGCAGTCGAATCCTTCCGCGCAGGCCTCGCCCGAGCCGTTGCAGTCGAGCGGCGCGATGTCGGGCTCAGCGGAGGCCAAGCTGGGCGCAAAGGTGTTAGCCATGCCGACGCCGGAGCGGGGGTCGGTGCTCCCCTCTGCGAAAAGTTCGGCTGCCACCGGCCGCGCGCAGAAGCCGCTCTCGTCGCAGCGGAGGCCGCCGAGACAGGAGGTGGGGGTGCAGGGGAAGGTCTCGCCGGTCGCGGTATCGGCACCGGTGTCGGCAGAGGCCTCGATGGGGCCGTCGCTGTCGCCGTCGGTGTCGCAGGCGGAGCAGAAGAGGGCAGGGAGGAGGAGCAGGAGGAGGTGTCGCACAGGCAATCCTAGAGGCATTGAGGAGGTGGCGGCATGGTGGTCGCTTCGGGGCCCTGGCCCTGATGTTCGACGTAGAAGGCTTCGAAGGCGGCGAGGTCGAGGCAGTCCGTCTCGAGCCGGTAGCCCCAGGCCACGACGGTGAACCGGTGGTTGAGCATCGGCTCGGGGCTCATCACCGCAGTTCCGACGGGCAGCGTTGAGACATAGTCGGTGAGCTGGGCCACCTCCGCGGAGCAGTCGGTGGTGCAGCGGTAGAGGAAGGCAACGCCGCCATGCTCCAGGTTGTGGACCCAGTGCTCATCTCCGACCGGGGTGGTGGAGATGCCCCAGGGCGCCCAGCAGAGGTGGTGGCTGCCGCCGGCCGGGGTTCCGGCGTAGAGCAGGTCGGTCTGGATGTGGTTGCGGGAGGCATAGCTGAGCGACTCGTAGTCGCAGTCGCCGCCGCAGGCGGTGCAGGGAGCGGTGCAGCTGCCATCCGTGTTGCAGACAAAGGGGGAGAGGCAGCTGGTGGTGCCGTTGCAGTCGAGCGGCGCGACATCGGGCGTGGTGCCGGCCGGGTCTGGGAGCGCAAGGTTGGAGAGGCCGACGCCGGAGGTGGGGTCTGCACTGCCCTCCGCGTAGCTCTCGTCCACGGTGGCGCGCCGGCAGTAGCCCGTCTCGTCGCAGGTGAGGCCGGTGGGGCAGCCGGCGTCGCAGGGGAGGACCCAGACGCGGGGCGGCGTGGTGTCGGTGGTGTCGAGGTCGGGCGTGGTATCGGTGGTGTCGAGGTCAGGCGTGGTGTCGTCGAGCACGTCGGCCTCATCCGTGGTGTCGGCCAGCGCCGTGTCGTCGGTCGTATCGGTCCCGCCCGCATCGCCGCTTCCACTGCCGTCGCCGGTGTCGGCGGCCGCATCGCCAAGATCGGTGTCGCCGCTGCCGCTTCCATCGGTGGTGTCGGCGCTGCCATCGTCAGGAGCCGTATCGGCCGCCACATCCTCGGGGCTGGTGTCGGCCAGTTCGGTGTCACTTGCGCCGCCACTGTCGCCGGTCGTGTCGGCGGAGCCGTCTGGCAAAAAGACGACCGGGCCGTCCGCATCGGAGTCGGTTGCACAGGCGCTGAGCGTGAGCAGGGCGAGCAGGGTGGCGATTAGGGCAGTGGAACGGCGCATGGGTGACCTCGCGTGGACAGTTTGGCGATAGTGGAGCCGTGCGGCTCCGTCTATCTCTGCGGGGCGGCGCCTTTCTTGACACTCCAAGATCGGTGGGGTAACCGCCGCGCCGCACCCATGGTGCCGTTTTTGGCGGTAAAACTGTGGGTTGATACATCCTCAAAATCGCGAAGCCGCCTCTGTGCGGCGAACCGAAGCCTGATGTTCCCCGCTTGGAGGTTGGTTTTATGATTGGTGAAGTCTCGAAGTCCTTTCTGACGCGGGTGGAGCGCCTCCTGGCCCCCCTGTTCGTCGCCATCATCGGCCTCTTCATCGCGGCGCCGGCCCACGCCAGCGATGCAGCCATCCAGTTGCCCGACTTCGCCAGCCTCACAGTCGCCGGCCAGTCGGCCCAGACGCTACTCGCCGCTGGTGCCGGCATTTCTGCCATCGGCCTCATCGTCGGCATTGTCTTGTTCCTCAAGGTCAAGGCGCTGCCCGTCCACACGGCCATGCTCGAGATTTCTGACCTGATCTACGCCACCTGCGTCACCTACGTGAAGACGCAGATCAAGTTCATCATGCAGCTCTGGGTGCTCATCGCCATCGTCGTCGGCCTCTACTTCGGCGTGCTTCACCCCCTGAAGGCTGATGCTGATGTCGTCTCCAAGATCACCGACGTCGGAATCATCCTCATCTACTCGCTGATTGGCATCGCCGGCGCCTCCGCCATCGCCTGGTTCGGTATGCGCATCAACAACTACGCCAACAGCCGTTCGGCCTTCGCCGCCCTCATGGGCCGCCCCTACCCCGCCTACTCCATCCCGCTGCAGGCCGGCATGTCGGTCGGCCTTATCCTTGTCTCGCTCGCTCTGCTCATCATGATCGGCACGCTGATGCTTGTGCCCCGCGACATCGCCAGTGCCTGCTTCATGGGCTTTGCCATCGGCACCTCGCTTGGTGCCTCGGCGCTCCGCATCGCCGGCGGCATCTTCACCAAGATTGCCGACGTCGGCTCCGACCTCATGAAGATTGTCTTCAAGATCAAGGAAGACGACGCCCGTAACCCCGGCGTTATCGCAGACTGCGCCGGCGACAACGCGGGCGACTCGGTCGGCCCCACGGCAGACGGCTTCGAGACCTATGGCGTTACCGCCGTCGCGCTCATCACCTTCATCATGCTCGCCGTGAAGAGCGAGCAGGCCCAGGGCTCGCTCATCACCTGGATCTTCTTCATCGCCTCCGTGATGATCATCACCTCGCTCCTCTCCTACGCCATCTCGTGGGTGCTCGACTCGGCCAAGAAGAACGCCGCCGAGATGGACTTTGAGGCCGGCCTCACCCGCCTGATCTGGATCACCGCCATCGTCTCCATCGCCGCCACCTTCGGCGTCACGAACTGGCTCCTCTCCGGCATCGGCGGCCCTGACTTCTGGTGGCGCGCTGCTGCTATCATGTCGTGCGGAACCCTCGCCGGTGCCCTCATCCCGGAGGCGGTCAAGGTCTTCACCTCGATGAAGTCGGGCCACGTCCTCGAGATCGTCGACGCCTCCCGCCAGGGTGCCTCGCTCAATGTTCTCTCGGGCATCGTCGCCGGTAACTACGCCGCCTACTGGCTCGGCATCATCATCGCCCTCCTCATGGGTATCGCCGCCTACATCGGCGCGCCCATCAGCGAAGATGTCATGACCGCCCCGGGCGTCTTCGCCTTCGGCCTCCTCGCTTTCGGCTTCCTCTCCATGGGCCCCGTCACCATCGCGGTCGACTCCTACGGCCCGGTCTCCGACAACGCCCAGTCTGTCTACGAGCTCTCGCTCATCGAGAACATCCCCACCTTCAAGGAGGATGTGAAGCGCGACTTCGGCTTCGACGTCGATTTCGACAAGGCCAAGCAGTACCTCGAAGACAACGACGCGGCCGGCAACACCTTCAAGGCGACCGCCAAGCCGGTGCTCATCGGGACCGCCGTCGTCGGTGCCACCACACTCATCTTCTCGCTCGTCATGAAGCTCACGGGCGGCCTTGCAGATGCAGAGGCGATCAAGCAGCTCTCCATCCTCAACCCGAACTTCCTCATCGGCCTCATCCTGGGCGGCGCGGTCATCTTCTGGTTCTCGGGTGCCGCCACGCAGGCCGTCGCCACCGGCGCCTTCCGCGCGGTTGAGTTCATCCGCGACAACATCAAGCTCGACGGCGAGAAGGCCTCCACCGAAGACAGCCAGCGGGTCGTCCAGATCTGCACCGAGGCCGCCCAGAAGGGTACCTTCAACATCTTCCTGACCGTCTTCTTCGCCGCCCTCTCCTTCGCCTTCCTCGATGAGTTCCTCTTCATCGGCTACCTCATCGCCATCGCCATGTTCGGCCTCTTCCAGGCCAACTACATGGCCAACGCTGGCGGCGCCTGGGACAACGCCAAGAAGTATGTTGAGGTCGTCCTCAAGGCCAAGGGCACCGAGATCCACGACGCGACCGTCGTGGGCGACACCGTCGGCGACCCCTACAAGGACACCTCCTCCGTCGCGATGAACCCGGTCATCAAGTTCACCTCGCTCTTCGGCATCCTCGCCGTTGAGCTGGCCATCGGCATCGACAACCAGGCGCTCCGCCTTGGTCTGTCGGCCATCTTCTTCATCATCAGCGCCGTCTTCGTCTACCGCTCCTTCTACTCCATGCGCATCGGCTCCGGCCTGGGCGAGGGCGTCACGATCGCGGCGACCAAGGTCAAGACGGCCGCCGAGTAGTCGAGACTTCTACGATGCCGGGGCCTGCGGGCCCTTTCGTCGTTTTTGGCCCCGGTCGCCGCAAACCTTGACGCTGCGACCCGACCGCCTATCCAAACCCTGCCCGGCCCTGCTGACCCGTCGCCGGTTGTTCTTTCGGCCGTGCGCCGGTTCTTCTGGAGTCGCCTCGCATGCTCATGACCCCCGCCGAGATCGCGGCGCAGCTCCCCTATTGGGCCGCGATCCCCTTCGTTGTCATCCTCCTCCTCATCGCGCTCATGCCGGCGCTCGCGCCACACTGGTGGGAGAGCAACCGCAACCGCGGGCTGCTCATGGCCCTCATCGCACTCCCCTTCGCCGGCTGGTTCATCCACACCTTCGGCGATGGCGGAAAGTTCCAGCTCGTGCATGCCGGCGTGGAGTACTTCTCCTTCATCTCGCTCATTCTGAGCCTCTACCTGCTGGGCGGCGGCGTCTATGTGCGAGGCAGCCTGGCCGGCACACCGCTCGCCAACACCGCGATGCTCGCCATCGGTGCGCTGCTTGCCAACGTGGTTGGCACGACGGGCGCCTCCATGATCCTCATCCGGCCCCTGCTCCGCGCCAACCAGAAGCGGGTCGCTCGCGCCCACATCATCGTCTTTTTCATCTTCATCGTCGCCAACTGCGGAGGTCTGCTCACCCCGCTCGGCGACCCGCCGCTCTACCTCGGCTTCCTCAAGGGCGTGCCCTTCTCGTGGACCTTCTCGCTCTGGCTCCCCTGGCTGCTGGTGAATGGCACGCTGCTCATCATCTTCAACCTGCTCGACCAGTCGGTCATCAACAAGGAAGAGGCGGCCTCGCTCACGGTCCACACCTTCGAGGAGGCTATGCAGCACGAGCCGCTCCGCATCGAGGGGAAGGGCAATCTCGCGCTGCTTGGCCTGGTCGTGCTGGTGGTCGTGGCCCGCGGCCAGCACTGGGGCTTTGGTCCGGCGGGTTGGCCTGTCGGCCTGCAGGAAGGGCTGCTGCTGATGATCGCAGGCATCGGGTATCTCACCACCTCCGACCGCATCCGGGTGGAGAACAAGTTCTCCTTTGGGCCGATTCTCGAGGTGGCCATCCTCTTTGCCGGCATCTTCGCCACCATGACGGCGCCGCTGCTGTTGCTGAACGCCCACGCGAAGGAGCTCGCCCTCGATCTGCCGTGGCACTTCTTCTGGGCCTCGGGCATGATTTCGGCGATGCTCGACAACGCGCCCACCTACCTCGCGATGGCCGCGACGGCGGCGGGGCAGGCGGGTGTGGAGGCCGACGGCCCCTTCATCGGCAAGTGGCTCGCTACGGGCGACACGGCCCACCTCTACCTCACCGCGATCGCCTGCGGCTCGGTCTTCATGGGGGCGCTGACCTACATCGGCAACGGACCCAACTTCATGGTGCGTGCGGTGGCAGAGGAGAACGGAGTCAAGATGCCCTCCTTCTTCGCCTACATGCGCTACGCCTTCCTCATCCTGGTACCCATCTTCATCCTCGTCACGCTGGTCCTCTTCTGACCTGCGCGACGGGCGGAGGGCAGGTCTACTTGGCGAGGTACTTGGCGGGGTTCTTCTCGAACTTGCCCACGCAGCGCTTGCAGCAGAGGTAGTAGGTCTTTCCGTCGACAACCGACGTGGGGCTGTTGGCCTTGATACGGAAGACCTCGTCGCTCATGGGGCAGCGGGTGATGTCGCCCACCGTGAGGCCGGGCTGCGCCTTGATCTTGTCTGCCGGCACATTCTCCAGTGCCTCCATCTCGTCTTCCTCGTGCTCGGCGGCCGGCTTGGCCGCAGCCTCTTCGCCGCCACCGCCGCAGCCCATCTGCTCGCCCTTGTCGGCGCCGCCGCAGCAGTCGCCCTTCTCGCCACCGCCGCAGCCGTCGCAGCCTTCGCAGGCGCACTTGCCGTCGGCGCCCTTGGTGCACTCGCCCTGCTGCTTGCCGCAGCCGCCGCAGCCCGAGCCCTCCTGCTGGCCGCAACCGCCGCCGCCGCAGCCTGATCCGTTGCCGGCATACTCGCCGCCGCCGCAGCCAGCCTCACCGCTCGCCTCGGGGGCCTTCTTCTGGGCCATCGCCGCGAGTGCCGCGGGGTCTGCGCTGCCCTCGCCAATCAGCACCTGAATCGGCGGCTGCGTGACTTCGGCGGGCTTGTCGCAGCCAACAGCGAGAGAGACGAGGCCGAGGGCAAGCAGGGGAAGAAGGCGCATCGCAGAGACTCCATGAGAAACGATGGCGACGCATGCAACGAGGCGGCGTCGCTGGTTGACGTGGGCCGCTGACTAGGGGGGCGTGACATGTGTCGCAAGAGTTTCGACTGTGCCGCTTTGCCCACCGTTCCGCTTCCCTCGCCCGCGCGACACGGTTAGGAGAGAGGCCCTCTCAGCACCGAGGTAGCCGCATGAGCCAGTCCCCGTCGCCCGCACTCCCCGTCGGCAAGTTTGTCGAACTCGAAGACGGCCTTCGCGTGCATTACCATGAGGCCGGCGCCGGGCTCCCCGTTGTCTTCGTTCATGGCTCCGGGCCGGGCGCGAGCGGCTACAGCAACTTCAAGGGCAACTTCCCGCTCTGGGCCGAATCGGGCTTTCGCACCATCGTCCCCGACACCATCGGATTCGGCCACTCCAGCAAGCCGGAGGATGTCGACTACACCCTCGCCTTCCTCACCGACGCACTGCTCCGCTTCACCAAGGCCATCGGTCTGGAGCGGTTCGTCCTTGTCGGAAACTCGCTCGGCGGCGCCATGTGCATCCGCCTCGCGCTCGACCACCCCGAGCTCGTCGCAGGCCTCATCCTCATGGCGCCCGGCGGTCTCGAGGAGCGCGAAGTCTACATGGGCCTGCGCGGCATCCGGACCATGATGAAATCCGTCCTCGACCCGGCCGGCTTCTCGCTCGAGAGCATGCGCAAAATCTTCTCGCTGCAGCTCCACGACCCTTCGGTGCTCCAGGAGCAGACCCTCCATGAGCGGCTCGAAGTGGCGCTCACGCAGCCCCGCAAGGTCTTCACCTCGCTGGCCGTCCCCCACCTCGCGCCCGAACTGCCCAACCTGGCCGTTCCGTCGCTCACCTTCTGGGGCACGGGCGACCAGTTCTGCCCCATCTCCGGTGCCACCGCCATCGCTATGAACTGCCGAAACGCCCGAGTGATGACCATCACCGAGTGCGGCCACTGGGTCATGGTTGAGCACCCCCGCCTCTTCAACGAAGTGAGCCTGCAGTTCCTGCGCGAGCTCGCCTGATTTCTCTCCCCCTCGACCCTGCGTGACCTGATGGAACGAGTTCGCTGCGCCATCATCGGCTCCGGAAACATCGGAACCGATCTCATGTACAAGGCGCTTCGCAGCGCCGAAATCGAGCCCGTCTGGATGGTGGGCATCGACCCCGACTCCGACGGTCTCGCCCGTGCCCGCTCGCACGGTCTCAAGACCACCCACGAAGGTGTGGATGGCCTCATCGCCCACATGCGGGCCGACAACATCCGCATGGCCTTCGATGCGACCAGCGCCTACGCCCACGCTGAAAACTCGCGCAAGGTCATCGAGCAGGGCGCGGTGATGATCGACCTCACGCCGGCCGCCATCGGCCCCTACTGCGTGCCCTCCGTCAACCTCGCCGCCCAGATCGCACTCGGCGCCAGCAACCTCAACATGGTCACCTGCGGCGGCCAGGCCACCATCCCCATGGTCTACGCCGTCAGCCGCGTGCAGCCGGTCGACTACGGCGAGATCATCGCCACCGTCTCCTCCCGCTCCGCCGGCCCCGGCACCCGCGCCAACATCGACGAGTTCACCCGCACCACCGCCACCGGCGTGGAGCGGGTTGGCGGCGCCAAGCGCGGCAAGGCCATCATCATCATCAACCCGGCCGACCCGCCGATCATCATGCGCGACACCATCCACTGCCTCACCGAGACCGACCCCGACCAGGAGGCCATCCGCGCCTCCGTCCACGCGATGGTCGCCGATGTGCAGAAGTATGTGCCGGGCTACCAGCTCAAGAACGGCCCGGTCTTCGATGGCCGCCGCGTCAGCATCTTCCTCGAGGTCGCAGGCCTCGGCGACTACCTGCCCACCTACGCCGGCAACCTCGACATCATGACCGCCTCCGCGCTGCGCACCGGCGAGCTCATCGCCGCCGAGCTTCGCGCCGGCCGGTACTCCGTCTAGCTCCCCTCCGAAGGCGAAAGGAACGACCATGAACCTCCAGGGAAAGAAGATTACCCTCCACGAGATGAGCCTGCGCGACGGCATGCACCCGCAGCGCCACCAGATCACCCTCGACCAGATGATCGCCATTGCCACCGCCTGCGACGAGGCCGGCATGCCGCTCATCGAGGTCACCCATGGCGACGGCCTCGGCGGCTCCTCCGTCAACTACGGCTTTGGCCTCCACTCCGATGAAGAGTACCTGCGCGCGGTGATTCCGCGGATGAAGCAGATGAAGGTCTCGGCGCTGCTTCTGCCCGGCATCGGCACCGTCGAACATCTCCGCATGGCGGTCGACTGCGGCGTGCATTGCATCCGCGTCGCCACCCACTGCACCGAGGCCGACGTCTCCGCGCAGCACATCAAGCTGGCCAGCAAGCTTGGCGTCGACACCGTCGGCTTCCTGATGATGGCCCACATGAACACGCCCGAAGGGCTGCTCCACCAAGCGAAGCTGATGGAGAGCTACGGCGCCACCACCATCTACATCACCGACTCGGCCGGCTACCTGCTCCCGCACGACGTGACGGCCCGCATCACCGCGCTCCGCGAGGGGCTGCAGCCCGGCACCGCCATCGGCTTCCACGGCCACCACAACATGGGCATGAGCATCGCCAACTCGCTCGCGGCGGTCGAGGCTGGTGCGGAGCGTATCGACGTGGCCTGCGCAGGCCTCGGCGCCGGCGCCGGCAACACCCCCACC
>JBIIFW010000417.1:0-2699 GCA_044236985.1 Bradymonadia bacterium
CTTGGTGCCGCCCCCCAGCCAGGCGCCGCGGTCGATGGCGGCCTCCTCGTCATGGTCCCACGACGAGAGCAGCCAGAGCCGCTTGAAGCGGTGGCGGTCGTAGGGATCGAGGTCGAGGCCGTAGAGGATGGGCTTGGGGCCCACGCCGACGATGGGGCCGTCGAACCATTGCGGCCGCACGCGGATGGCGTCGCCCGGAGCGAACTCCTTGATGAGAGCAGCGTTGCCGCGGGCGATGACCTCGGGCGTCGGCATGCGCTGCGCATCATACCACTGCGACCAGAAAGAGAGGCCGCAGAGCAGGGCGAGGAGCAGCAGCGTGGCCCAGGCGAGCCAGCGCGGCGTGCGACTGCCGCCAGCTCCCATCAGTGGTGACTGTGGCTGCTGCCCTTGAAGGTGCCGCCCTGAACAGCCTCAGAGGCGGTGCCTCGGCTCAGGAGCTCGCCCTTGTCGAAGAAGGCGGTGTCGCGGTCGAGGAAGGGCTGCACATGCACGCCCGAGTCCATCCGGATGGCGTCGCAGGGGCAGGCCTCTACGCAGAAGCCGCAGACGATGCAGCGGAGCTCGTCGATGACGAAGGTCGCGGGGTACTTCTCGATGCCGTTGTCGTCGTGCTCGGCGGCCACGATGTGGATGCAGTTGGCGGGGCAGGCGGTCGAGCAGCACATGCAGGCCACGCAGCGCACCTGGCCGTCGTCGCGGTGCATGAGGCGGTGGAGGCCGCGGTAGCGCTCAGGGTAGCGCCGCTTGACCTCGGGATACTGGATGGTGGTGACGTCTTTGCCGCCGAAGAGGTTGCGGAGCATCTGCCGCGTCGTCACGGAGAGGCCGCGGATGACCTCTGGGATGTAGGCCTGAACGCGGAGGGTGCGCTCGGGGCGCTGGGTGATGCGGACGGTCACAGACATGGGGGCTCTCAGAACGCCAGTACGATGATGGCCGTGATTACGAGGTTTGCGATGGAGATCGGCAGAAGAATCTTCCAGCCGAGGTTCATGATCTGGTCGTAGCGGAAGCGGGGGAGCGTCCAGCGGAGCATGAACTGAAGGAGCACGAAGAAGAGGGTCTTGGCAACGAAGGCCACCAACCGGAGCGCAACCACGCCCTCGTAGGGGACGGCGATATCCACGCCGCCGCTGCCGAAGTGGAAGCCGTCGCCGTAGAGGAAGGGCACCTGCCAGCCGCCGAAGAAGATGGTCGCCACAAGCGCGCCGACGAAGATGGTGCCCACATACTCCGAGAGCTGGATGGCACCGAACTTGAGCGCCGAGAACTCGGTGAAGTAGCCGGCCACAATCTCCGACTCGCCCTCGGGCACGTCGAAGGGGGCCCGCTTGGTCTCGGCCATCATGGCGATGAAGAAGACGAAGAAGGCGACGGGCTGGTAGACGATGCCCCAGGCGGGGAGCCAACCGCCGAGCAAGACACCCTGCTGCTGCGCCATCTCGTTGAGGTTGAGCGTGCCGTAGATGATCATGGCGCCGGCCAGCGAGAGCCCCATCGTGACCTCGTAGGAGATCATCTGGGCGGTGCTGCGAAGGCCGCCGATGAGGGCGAACTTGCTGTTGGTCGACCAGCCGGCCAGCGCCGCGCCATAGACCGAGATGGAGGAGATGGCGAAGACGTAGAGCAGGCCGGCGTCGAGGTTGGCGATGGAGAAGAAGTTCTTCTGCTCGCCGCCAACACAGACATCCATGTAGTCTTTCACCTGCACGGTGCCGGTGCAGTAGAGGTCGCCGAAGGGGATGACGGCCCAGAGCGTGATGGCCGGCAGCAGCGCGAGGGCCGGCGCCATGAAGTGCCAGAAGCGGTCTGCGTTGTCGGGCATCGCATCTTCTTTGAAGAGCATCTTGATGCCGTCGGCGACGAACTGGGGCAGCGAGAGCAGCGAGCTCTGGATGCCAAAGACCTTGGCCCGGTTGGGCCCCACCCGGTTCTGGATGAGCGCCGAGAGCTTGCGGTCGCCGTAGAGGGTGAGGAGGCCGCCAATGGGCAGCGCGAAACCGAGCGTGATGACGCCGATTTTGAGCAGCAGGATGGCGAAGTCGATGGGCGAAAACATAGAGACCTCGGTCGCGCTACTCGGCCGCGATGGTGGCGGCGAGCGTTGCGTGAAGGGCGTCGAAAGAGTCGAAGGAGAGCGGCCTGTCTGCGGCGCGGGCGATGCGGCTCAGGACATCCCAGTCTGCGAGCGCCTGGCCCATGGCCGGAACAGCGGCGTAGGCGGCCTGCGCGTAGCCCGTCTCGTTCACAAAGGTGCCGTCCTGCTCCGCATGGGTGGCGGAGGGGAGGAAGATGTGGGCACGCTCCTCGAGGTCGAGGCCATGGGGCCCTTGGTAGACCACGAGCGCAACGCGGCTGAGCGCAGCGGCAAAGCGGGCGCGACCGGCGGTGTCGAAGGGCAGCTCGCCCCGCATGAGGTAGAGCACCTGTACGCGGCCCTGCTCCATCTCTTCGAGGAGCTTGTAGGCGGTGTTGGCGAGGATTGCGGGGCCGAAGACCTGCACGACGCCGGCCCGGTTGGGGTTCTTGTCGGAGGTGATGAGGAAGGCGTCGTTGCCGCCGCTCGGGTTGCCGCCCACATAGACGGTGGCGTTGCCGAGCACCGAGGCGGCGAATTCGCGGGCCGCGAGGAGCGACTCGCAGGAGAGCTGGGGCGAGGTGAGCATCGCCACCTGGCCATTCGCAGTCGCCACGGC
>JBIIFW010000063.1:0-10129 GCA_044236985.1 Bradymonadia bacterium
CGAGGCGGTGCTGCTGAATCCGAACCGGAACCCCGGCTGGACGCGCGAAGGGCTGACCGAGCTGCTCTTCGCGGCGCTCGGCTGTGAGCGCATCCACTGGCTGGGTGGCGGGCTCGAGGGCGACGATACCGATGGCCACATCGACGACATCGCCCGTTTTGCGCCGGGCGGGAAGCTGCTCATCGTGTCGCCGGTCGAGGGTGACCATCCTGACCGCGAGACGATGCTGGCGAACTGGGAGCGTGCGCGCGGCTTCGTGGGGCCGGGCGGCAAGCCGTTTGAGCTGGTCGGGCTGCCCGTGCCCGAGCCCATTCACTTTGGCGATGAACACCTGCCCGCGAGTTATGCCAACTTCTACATCGGGAATGATGCGGTGGTGGTGCCGGTTTTCGCACAGCCGACGGACGCTGCGGCGCTGTCGGTCATCGCAGGCTGTTTCCCGGACCGTGAGGTGGTGGGGCTCGACTGCCGCGCGCTGGTCTCGCAGTACGGCGCGCTTCACTGTGTGAGCCAACAGATTCCAGCGGTGAGCGCAGCAAAGTTCAGATGACAGGTGTGGCGTGAATGGTCTACGTTACCGTGACTCTGTTCGCCTGAGTGGAACGAGGTTGTGCCGATGCTGAAGCCTGGTGATACGTACGGCCGCTACACGATTGTCCGCAAGTTGGGCGAAGGCGGGATGGGCCTTGTTTATGAGGCGCGCAACCACTTCGGTGCGGCCGTTGTCCTGAAGATGCTGCATCCCGAGTTGGCGAGCAATGCCGACGTTCGTGAGCGGTTCCGTCGCGAAGGACAGATCCAGTACCAGCTGCGCCATCCGCACATTGTGCGGGTGACCGATATCCTTGAAGAGAATGAGGTCCCCGCGCTGGTCGTGGACTTCATGAAGGGCCGCGACCTGGAGCGGGAGCTGGCGGAGCGCGGAACGCTTGAACTGCCTGAGGTCGTTTCCATCAGCGTGAAGATGCTGGATGCGCTGGCGGCCGCCCATGAGAAGGGCTTTGTGCATCGCGACATCAAGCCGGCGAACATCTTTCTGGAGGAGACGGACGGGGGCGTTGAGCCGCGGCTGATGGACTTTGGGATCGCCAAGATTGAGGCGACGCGCGGGCTGACGCAGGTCCGGGATTTTGTGGGCACGCCGAACTTCTCGAGCCCCGAGCAGATCCAGAGCACGCGGGATGCAGACGCGCGCGCAGACATCTACTCCTACGGCATGGTGATCTGGCAGATGCTGTCGGGTCGGGAGCCCTACGCAGAGCTCAAAGATCCCGTGCAGGTGATGTTGGCGGTGGTGCGTCAGCCTGTTCCCGCGCTGCCGGACGGCACGCCGGATTGGCTTCGGACCATCGTGGCCCGTGCGACAGAGAAGGATCCCGCCCGTCGTTACCAGACGGCGGCGGAGATGCGTGATGCGCTGGCAGTCCACGCGGGCGTGAAGGCCGCTCCGCCTACTGCTGCGCCTCCGGCGCCGACGCCCGTTGGCGAGCGGCTGGACGACACGCTGCCGACGCTGGCTACGGTGGCGCCCGATCTGGAGCTGAAGCTCGATTTCACGGGAGCGCCAGCTGCCGTTGGAGCCCAGAAGGGGCGCGCCATGACGCAGCTTCCGGGCGAGCTGCAGTTCCCCGCGCAGGCGCCCGGCGAGCGGGTGGCAGTGCCTCCATCGGCGGCCGCTCCGAGCAGCGAGCGTGCCCGCCCGATGGGCCTCTCGGGGAGCGCCGCTTCGGTGCAGCAGCCGCTCTCTTCGAGCGGCTCACGGCCCGCCGTTCGTCCGGCGGCTCCGCTGGAGGCAGAGCTGAGCCGTGGCGAGGCGAGCAGAGCGGCGGCGCGGCCAGCGGGTGCGCGTGCGAATGGCAGTGTCCCGGCGACCCGTGCGCCTTCGCCGCGCAGCGACTCCGCTGGCGGATCGCTCGCCCTGCGCGTTGGAGCGGCCGTGGTGGTGCTCGCGGCGGCCGGTGCGGCGGCCTTCTTCTTTGCACAGCAGGGCGGTCCGACGGAGCCAGTACCGGCCGGCTGGGTTCGGGTGGAGCCGGGAACCTTTGTGATGGGCAGCCTCTCCAAGGAGCCCGGTCGCGGCGACCTCGAGCAGGCCCACAACGTGACCATCACCTACCCCTTCCTCGTGTCGGCCTACGAGGTGACACAGAAGGAGTGGGAGGAGATCACCTACCGCAAGCCGACGGCCTTCACGGGCTGTGGCCTGACCTGCCCTGTGACCGACGTCTCCTGGTTCGATGCCGTCGCCTTTGCCAACCGTCTCTCGGAGCGGAGCAAGCTGGAGAGCTGCTACGAGATCAAGGAGAGCGGCACCGCCAAAGAGGTGAGTTGGCCGCGCGGCACGGCCTGCCGCGGCTTCCGCCTGCCGACCGAGGCGGAGTGGGAGTATGCGGCCCGCGCCGGTGGCGCAGAGGCGCTTGGCGATGCCCCCCTCACGGCCTTGGAGCGGCAACCTGCAGACCCCGCGCTGGCAGAGCGCGCTGTCTTCGGCGGCAACAGCTCGGTGACCTATGCGGGCGCCGAGGATTGCTCGAAGTGGGGCGCCGGTCTGACGAGCTGCGGCGTGGCGCGGGTGGGCTCGAAGAAGCCCAATGCGTGGGGGCTCTACGATACGTCGGGGAACGCTTCGGAGTGGGTCTGGGACACGCTGTCGAACTTCCCTGTGAACGGCGTGGTGGATCCTGCGCAGCACGCGGCGGGTCAGCCCAACCTGGTGCGGGGCGGTAGCTGGATGAGCACCGGGCGTGACTGCCGGCTCGCAGCGCGCGAGCAGACGCAGCCGGTGGCGCGCAAGACCTTCGGCATCCGGCTCGTGCGGAGCATCGACCCTTAGCGGTCGATGAGTCCTGCGCGCAGGGCGAAGTTGTGGAGCAGCTCAGGCCCACGTGGCGAGAGGATGCTCTCGGGGTGAAACTGCAGGCCGAAGGTGGGCGCTGTTGCATGGTGGAAGGCCATGACCGTGCCATCGTCTCTGGCGGTGGCGTCGATGATGAGTTCTGACGGGAGCGCCTCCGGCTCTGCAATGAGGCTGTGGTATCTGCCGACGGTCATGCCCTGGTGGGTGGCGTCGAAGAGGCCGCTGGGAGCGACCTCGAGCGTGGAGCTCTTGCCGTGCCGTGGCGCCGGCGCCCGCCCGACCGTTCCACCGAGCGCATGGACGATGCACTGGTGGCCGAGGCAGACGCCGAGGAGGGGGAGGCGTCCGTGATAGGCGTGGATGAGGCCGAGGGCGTCGGTGGCCTGCTCGGGTGTGCCGGGCCCCGGCCCGACGAGAATGGCAGCAGGAGGTCGGCTGGCGACACGGCTGGCGAGCTCGGCTCCGGGTCGCACGACCTCGACCTCGATGCCCATCGCGGCGAAAGCGTGGACGAGGTTGAACGAAAAGGAGTCTCGGTTGTCTACGAAGAGGAGCACGGCGTAGGTTGCAGGCAGATGGGATGGCTGCTTGGACGAAGCGGCGGGAAGTTTCAAGGATGGGCAGATGGGCACAGGGATTCCGTCGAGAGCAGTGCTGATCACGGGGCCGTCCGGGAGCGGGGCGTCGGAGTGGGTTGGCCATCTGGTGCCGCGGCTGATGCAGTCGCTTCGTGGGCCTACGCGCGACTACGGCAAGGTGTTCGCGGCGGAGGGCTGCGCGGTGGTGGAGTTTTCGGAGCAGGGGCTCCTGGCGCGGCTGTTGATCGCGCGTGACCTGACGAGCGGTGAGGTGGCGGTGAGGGTCGAGGTGGAGGATGGTGTTGCGGCGCGGGTTGCGCTGGGCCTGGCGCCGGCGCTCTGGCTGGGGCTCTTCTTCGCGATTCGCTGGCTGTTCGGGGGCACGCTGGGGAATCTTACAGGCTTGGCCGGGGGCCTCGTGCTGGCGCTGCTGCTCTCGTTCGGGGTCTATCGGGCCGTCCGGCTCTGGCGGACGACGCGGGATCTGACGGGGACGCCTGGAGATCGGGTAGCGACCGGCGCGCTCGCCCGTGTGGAGCGGGCGGCGGAGGGGCTGGGGTGCCGGACGAGACCCGCCACGGTTGCGCTGCCGGGCTATGAGGGTGCCGCGCCGAAGGTTGCGACGGGCTCTGCGGCGGAGCGGCTGGCGGCTGGCGACGGCGAGAGCTGGACGCAGCTGCTGCGCGAGGCAATCTCTACCGTGGCTCGGTAAAAGCAGGGCCAAAAATTTGGCCACGGGCGTTCGGTAGGTAGGGTGGGCCGGTGCGGTCGACCGTTCTCTGTAGAAGGGGGCGCGGTCACCGCGCGCAATCGTTGCACTCAGACGCAATCGTGCGAGATCATCATGGCGAGCTCCCTCCAGACGCGTAACTCTTCCCCTCGCTTCCAGCACGACGACGACGATGCCTCAGGCATCTCGAACGAGATCTGGGGCGTGGTGGTGCTGACGACCTCGCTGCTCCTGTTTTTGGCGCTGATCTCCTATGCGCCGGCGGAGGGGCCGGATGGCCGTCCGACGAGCTGGATTGGGCCGCTGGGCTCCTACGCGGCTGCGACGCTGCTGTTTGCCTTTGGCCTGTCGTCCTACATTCTGCTCGCAGCACTGTTCGCCTTCTCGACGTCGCTGCTGCTCCGTCGCCACCTGACGCTGGGCAACCAGCAGATCGGCGGCGCAGTGCTCGGGATCCTCGCGCTCTCGACGGTAGTCTATGTCTCCTTCCCGGCCTTCATGTTCTACGGCCACAATGCCGGTGGGCTCATCGGTGAGCTGATCGGGGACCTGTTCCAGATGGTCATCGGCCGGGTTGGGGCATTCATCGCCGCGCTCTCCGGGTTGATCGTCGCGGCGATCCTAGCCTTTCGCGTGAGCGTGTCGGAGCTGGCGATCCATGCGGTAGCTTCGTTCCGAGAGCGGCGTGAAGCGGCCCGCGAAGAGGCGGAGGCTGCGCCTTACGAGGAGATGGCGCCGACGACGACCGATGTGAGCCTTCGCGTTGCGCCCGTGCGAGATGGAGCGACAGGTCCCTCTCGGCGCGGTGGCGTGGCGGAGCTTCTGACCGGCCTCGGCGCGCGCTTCCGCGGCAAGCGCCGGAGCAAGGCGAAGCCGGAGCCGGTGGCGGAGGAGGCCTCGGAAGAGGCCGACGAGGCTTCGGCAGCGGACTGGCTGATGAATGATGTGGAGCAGCGTGCACCGATGTCGGAGCGGCAGGTTGCGGTGGCTCCGACGATGGAGGCCAGTGTCTCGGCTGCAGCGGCCGGTCAGGCGACAGCGCAGCGGGTAAAGAACGAGGCGCCCGCAATGGAGATGACCCAGGAGACGCCTGTGGGCGTCGCCTTCGATATGGCCGAGATCGGTCCCGTGATTGTGGAGTCGGATGCGCAGAAGCACCGCAAGCGGTCGGAGGATCTGGAGCGGGCGCAGCAGTCGCGGCTCGAGCTCGGCGGCGTGGAGTCGGAGTGGCAGTACCCGAGCCTCTCCTTCCTGAGCTACAACGATCAGGGCCGTGCGGTGGTCGATCGCGACCGGCTCCGCGAGACCGCCGTGCTGCTCGAGAAGGTGCTGAACGACTTTGCGGTGCGGGGGAAGGTGACCAACATCTGTCCCGGCCCCGTCGTCACGCTTTTCGAGTTCGAGCCCGAGTCGGGGACGAAGCTGTCGAAGATTGTGCCGCTGTCGCACGACATCGCGATGGCGCTCAAGGCGATGACGGTTCGCATCATCGCACCCATCCCGGGCAAGGGCTGCGTGGGCATCGAGGTGCCGAACGTGACGCGCGAGACCGTCTATCTCAAGGAGCTTCTGGCGGACGACCGGTTCACGCAGAGCAAGAGCAAGCTGACCATCGCGTTGGGCAAAGACATCGAGGGCTTCCCCGTTGTGAGCGACCTGGCGAAGATGCCTCACCTGCTCGTGGCCGGCACGACGGGCTCGGGCAAGTCGGTGTCGGTGAACGGCATGCTGACGAGCATCCTCTACAATGCGTCGCCCGACGATGTGCGGATGATTCTGATCGACCCCAAGCAGCTCGAGTTCGCCATCTACGAGGGCGTGCCCCACCTGCTTCTGCCTGTGGTCACCGACCCGATGAAGGCCGCGACGGCGCTCCAGTGGGCGGTGGCTGAGATGGAGCGGCGGTTCGGGTTGATGGCGGAGTTCCGCGTGCGCAACATGCAGGGCTACAACGAGCGCCTGGCCGAGATGAAGAAGAAGAACAACGGCGGCTACCATGCCTCCAACGAGGTGACGGGCTACGAGGAGCTGCTGGCGAAGATCGACCTCGACGGCCGTCCGCGCCACCGTCACATGCCCTACATCGTGGTCGTGGTGGACGAGTTTGCCGACCTGATGATGGTGGCTGGCAAGGATGTGGAGCAGGCGATTGCGCGTCTCGCACAGAAGGCCCGCGCCGCCGGCATCCATGTGATCCTCGCCACGCAGCGGCCGAGCGTCGACGTCATCACGGGCCTCATCAAGGCCAACTTCCCGACGCGCATTTCGTTCCGGCTGATGTCGGGCACCGACAGCCGCACCGTCCTCGATTCCAACGGCGCAGAGACCCTGCTCGGCATGGGCGACATGCTGTTCCGGCCGCCGGGCAAGAGCGAGCTGCAGCGGGTGCATGGACCGCTCGTGGACGACCGTGAGATTGAGGCGGTGGTGAACTTCCTCAAGGCGCAGCGGGCACCTGATTATGACGAGAGCATCCTCAAGCCCTCGGCGGAGTCGCAGGAGGCGGCCGACGACGGCGCGCTCGACGAGAACTACTTTGTGGCCGTGAAGGCCTGCCTCGAGGAGGGCTACGCCAGCATCTCGCTCATCCAGCGTCGGCTCGGCATCGGCTACAACAAGGCCGCGAAGCTCATGGATCAGATGGAGCGTGAGGGCATCGTTGGGCCTGCCAAGGGTGGCGCCGGTCGGCGCGACATCATCAGCATGCCCAACCTCGGCTCGGGTCTGTAGCAGCGGGCGGCGGCAGGGTGATCCTGCTGCTGTGGTACCGGGAGTGGTCGGATGGCGGAGCGAGACGAGGAGCAGGCGCGGCGGAAGAACGCGGTGGTTGCGGCGCTTTCGCTGCAGTGGGGCGAGGTCAATCGGCTGCTCTTCGGCGGCGTGATGCGGCCCCCGACCATGGCGCTGGCGCCGCTGGAGTCGATGCTGGGGCGCTGGATCGCCGGGCCGCGTCTGATGGAGTTCAGCGAGGCCTTCGTGGCGACCGCGCCTTGGGGCGAGGTGTTCGAGGTGCTCAAGCATGAGATGGCGCACCAGTTTGTGAGCGAGGTGCTGGGGGTGAAGGATGAGACGGCGCACGGTGCCGCCTTTCAGAAGGTCTGCGCCGACCGGGGCATTGATGCCCGCGCGGCCGGTCGGCCCGAGGAGCCTGCAGCGGAGCATGAGCAGCGGTTGGTGGACCGAGTGCGGCGGCTGCTCAGCCTGGCGGAGTCGCCCAACTTGCACGAGGCGGAGGCCGCGGCGCGGATGGCGCGGCGCCTCATCGTGAAGCACAACATGGAGCAGGAGGCGCTTCACCAGACGAGCGACTACACGTGGCGTCATCTGGGAACACCGAGCCGCAGGGTGGGCTCGCATGTGAAGCAGCTGGCGGGGATCCTCGCGAGCCGGTTCTTCGTGGCCTGCATCCTCGTCGAGGTGGTGGACCCGCGCGGCGGCCCTTCCGGCCGTGTTGTGGAGGTCTGCGGGACGCGGGCCAATGTGGCGATCGCAGAGTTTGTCTTCGAGTACCTGCTCGCAACGGCGGAGCGGCTCTGGCAACAGGCGCTGGCGTCTGGCGAGCTCGGCGGCGGCGCTGCGCGGGCCTCGTTCCTGCTCGGCATCATGGCGGGCTTCGGCGAGACGCTGCGGCGGCAGGATGCGGAGCTGCCCGAAGAGCATGCGATGGTGAGCCTGCGCGACAAGGAGCCCGAGCGGCTGCTGCGTCGCCGCTACCCGCTGCAGCGGAGTACGGGCGGCTCCCGCGCGGGCTCGGCTGATGCCTTCGAGGCGGGGCGAGAGCAGGGCCGGCAGATCCGTCTGCGGAAGCCGATGACGAGCGATCGGGGCAATGGCGGAGGGCTTCTAGGCTCCTCGTGAGGCCTCTGCTATGGGCGACCGACACCTGTGCCTCGAGGAGGGCGGAGATGTCTGAAGAAGTCTTGGATCCGAACAAGTATGACCGCCGCCCCTGGGGCTCCTACACCGTCATTGACGAAGGGGCCGACTACAAGGTGAAGCGGATCGAGGTGCTCGGCGACAAGCGGCTCTCCTACCAGCGCCACAAGTTTCGGGGCGAGCATTGGTATGTGGTGGCCGGTACGGGCACGGTCACGCTCGACGGGCAGGACTACGAGGTTAAGGTGGGCGAATCCATCGATATCCCGCAGGGTGCGGCGCATCGGATGGCCAACCTCGGAGAAACGCTATTGGTCTTCATTGAGGTGCAGCGCGGAAGCTACCTCGGCGAGGACGATATCGAGCGTCTGCAGGACGACTTCGGTCGGAGCAGCTAGCGCTGCGCGCCGGAGGCGGCCCCTTGGAGCGCGACCCAGGCTACGAAGGCGTCGGCGGCGATCGGCTTGGAGAAGAGATATCCCTGGAGGGAGTTGACGCCGAGCGCCTGCAGGAAGCTGAGCTGCATGCCAGTCTCAACGCCCTCTACGGTGACCGTGAGCTGGAGCGCGAGTGCGAGCTGTGTGAGGGCGCGCGCCATGTTGCAGGCCGCCTGGTCGTCGGGGAGCGAGCGGACAAAGGAGCGGTCGATCTTGATGCCGTCGAAGCGGTATCGGGTGAGGTAGCCGAGCGAGCTGTAGCCCGTGCCGAAGTCGTCGAGGAGGATGCGCACGCCGGCTTCGGAGAGCGTAGCGAGGACCTGGGCAGCGGCGGTTGCGGAGAGGTATTCGGACTCGGTGATCTCGACGACGAAGCGGTCGCGTGCGCCGGGGTGGCACCAGTCGAGGAGCTGCTCTCCGAGCTGCTCATGGGCGAGCAGGTCGGGTGAGAGGTTGACGCTCACCCAGAGGGGCTTTCCGTTGGCTGCCAGGGGCCATGAGGCGGCGGCGGCGGTTGCGTTGCGAACGACGCACTCGGTGAGCCGTCGCATGATGCCCAGCCGTGTGGCGAGCGGGATGAAGTCGCCGGGCGAGACGAGGCCGAGTTCGGCGCTCTGCCAGCGGACCAGCGCCTCTGCGCCTACGGGCTGTCCGGCGGGCGAGACGATGGGCTGGAAGGCGACGATGAGCTCCGCTTCGAGGTTGGCGCGGCGGAGTGCCATCTCGATCTGGGCGCGCCGTAGGAGCTCAGCCTCGAAGGATTCGTCGACGAGCTGCATGGAGCCGGAGCCCTGCGTCTTGGCGTGGGTGAGGGCGGCCTCGGCGCGCTCCATGAGGGTGGAGGCGGAGATGTCGGGGGTCCAGACGGCCGCGCCACCGCAGAGAGAGACGGCGATGCTGGTGCTTTCGATCTCGATGGGCTGCGCGAGGAAGCTCTGAATTTCGCGGAAGAGCGTCTCGATCTGGACCTGCGCGCCATCGACGATGAGGGCGATTTCGTCGCCGCCCCAGCGGCTGACGACGAGGACACCGCGGAGCGCGGCAACGCGGTCTGTTACGGCGCGCAAGACGCGGTCTCCGCCCGTGCGACCGTAGAGGGCGTTGACGGTGCGGAGGCCGTCGATGTCGACGATGACTGCGGCGAGCGGAGAGCCGTCGGCAGGCTGGGCGTCGAGCCACTCGACGAAGGCGGTGCGGTTGAGGGCGCCGGTTTCGCGGTCGAGGCGGAGGGCGTCTCGGAGCTCGCGCTTCTGTTCGCGTGTCTCGGTTCGGTGCGCACGGGCGACGACGGCGTCGCGAAGGAGGTCCTGCGCGAGGAGGGGAAGCAGTTCGCAACCCTCTTCGGAGATGGCGACCACGCCGTAGCTCCGAGCCGAGCCGGAGCCTTCACCGCCGACGAAGGTGGCAAAGAAGTTATCGAGGGTGCAGCACTTGTCGGGCGAGGTGGCGGCCCTGCGGAGGATGTCGATGCACTCGCGCCAGGGGGTGTGGTCGTTGCGGTCACCGATGCGAATCTGGCTGGGCGAGGTGGCGCGCGGGTCGGTGGAGGCGTAGCGCCAGACGACCTCGCGTCCCCAGGTCTCCGGGGCGCTGTCGAGGCCGGCGTGGGCCTCGATGAGAACGACGGTGCGGAGCTGCGGTGCTCGCGCCA